>DAOUEH010000182.1:0-3485 GCA_034430635.1 Dehalococcoidales bacterium
ACGCTGATGTTCCCCTCCGAGGTGCCCATCCTCGAAACTGACGGCGGCCGGTATCTCGCCATGATTCGTATGGTGGGCCGCCGTAAGTAATGGAGACCGGGTGTTTGTCTAAACAAGTATTAGAACCCCACCGCCCCCAAAGGGAGTCTAAGAGGGGCAGAGCCCCTCTATAAAAATAATCCCCCCTTTCCAGCCAAAAGGAGAAGGAATTACCTGGATGACCCGGCTGGAGAGGGGGACACAGGGGGTGAGGTAGATAAAATCAGACCGAGAGGGGGAGAAAAGGGGTAGTGCAAAGACAGCGTAAGATTAAAAACACATTGGAATAAAATGACCCGATAGAACAAAACGGGGCTTGACTATTACCCCTTTTTAGTTTATAATATTAACTATATAGTATATATACTATCAGAAATATATACAGTATAGTTTATATACCATATAGCGCCGCGGGGATTGCCGCAGGAGGGAGATGGCCATGTCGAACGACATTGTGGAGAGAGTTGCCGTGGACTTGCTTTCCTTACCGCCCCTTATTTTCCGTGTTTTAAGGCGTAAGCTCATCAAGACGACGCTGGCCGAACTGGACGCCGACATCAAGATGCCCCATTTCGAGATTATGTTCCTCCTCAAGGAGGAAGGCACGCGGCACGTGGCCGAAATCGGCGATAAGCTGCAAATCGCCAAGGCCCAGATGACCCATCTCATCGACAAGCTGGTGGGACTGGGCCTGGTGCAGCGGAAAATGGACGCCACCGACCGGCGCACCCTCAATATCGCCCTCACCGAGAAGGGCCGGGGGCTGCTGGAAGAGCACCAGACCTGCCTGGTCAACGCCGTGCGCGAAAACATGTCGTCGCTCTCGCTCGGCGAGCTGGAGGCCCTATCGGACTCCCTGAGAACCCTGCGGGACACGCTTTTCAAGCTGCAGGAGCCCCACTGATAGAATTTACCTGCCAAAAGAGGAACAATGAAGAACCCCACGCCAAACCGAAACCATAACGTGCTGGACGACGACCACATCGGCCGGCTGCTCGCCAAGCTCACCATACCCGCCTTCCTGGGCATGTTCGTGATGACGCTCTATAACGTGGTGGATACCATCTTCATCGGCCACTACGTGGGGCCGCTCGGCATCGCCGGGCTTTCCCTGGTATTTCCATTGCAGATGCTCTCCATGGGCATCGGCCAGATGATGGGCATGGGCGGCGCCTCGCTCATTTCCCGCCTCATCGGCTCGAATAACATCCCCCGGGCGGAGCACGCCCTGGGCAACGCCTTCAGCGGCACGGTGCTCCTCTCGGCCGTGGTGACCGTCGTCGGGCTATCCAACCCGGACTTCTGGCTGCGGCTCATGGGCGCCTCCGATGCCGTGCTGCCCTACGCCCACGACTACATGACCATCATCCTCTTCGGCATGCTCTTCCAGACCTTCGGCATGTCCATGAACACCTTAATCCGGGCGGAGGGCAACGCCCGCGTGCCGATGATAGGCATGATGATTGGCGCCGGCAGCAATATCGTCCTCGATGCCATCTTCATCATACCCCTGGGGATGGGCGTCGCCGGGGCCGCCTGGGCCACGGTTATCGCCCAGTTCATCGCCTCTATCTACTTCCTCGCGTATTACCTGAGGGGGCGGAGCTTCCTCAAGCTGCATTCCCGCAACCTGATGATTCAGTGGCATATAATGAAAGACATCCTGGCCATCGGCGTATCGGCCCTGGCGATGGTGCTGGCCGGCACCGTGGCCGCCATCTTCGTTAACCGCCTGCTCGTCTCTTTCGGCGGAGATATGCACCTCTCCGCCTTCGGTGTGCTGCACCGCATCATGATGTTCGCCCTCATGCCGGGCATGGTCCTGGGGCAGGGTCTCCAGCCGATACTCGGCTTCAACTACGGTGCCCGGCGCTACGACCGGGCGCTCAGGGGCATCCGCCTGACGATTACCGTGGCCTCGTCGCTGAGCCTGGTGGCCTTCTTCGTGCTCTATTTCTTCCCGGAGCCGTTCCTGCGCATCTTCACCGATGATGCCGAGCTCATCAGGGTAGGCATCTATGGCGCCAAGCGTATTTTCCTCGTCATGCCCCTCATCGGTTTCATAATGGTGGGTACCACCATCTTCCAGGCCATCGGCAAGGTGGTGCAGGCCATCATCACCTCGCTGGCCCGCTCGGCCATCTTCCTGCTGCCGGCGGTACTCATCCTGCCACGTATCTGGGGCATCGACGGGGTGTGGTGGGCCTTCCCCATCACGGACGTCCTCACGCTGCTGCTGGTGGTGGCCCTGCTGGTACCCCAGCTGCGGGACTTTTACCGGAAAAGCAAGCTCCCTCCGGACGAGCCGCAGAAGTTCAACCTGCCCCCGCCTCCGGTCAGGCTGGGTTAGGGCGGTAAAAGGGTGGCATCTTCGGGATAAGCCGAGGATGCATCTTTGACCAAGAATCAAGCCGATGGTACAATGCGGTTGATTATCTGCCGCCACCAGCCAGAATAACAAAACACGAGGAGGGATAGATGTCGCCAGTTCTTAAGGACAAAGTAGCCGTCATCACCGGAGCCAGCCGCGGCCTGGGCAAGGCCTTCGCCCTGAGGTTCGCCAAGGAAGGCGCCCGGCTGCTCCTCACCACCACCAGCCTGGAGAGGGCCGCCACCACCGAGAAGGAAATCAAGGCCGCCGGCGGCGAGGTCGCCTTCGTCAAGGCCGATATCTCCGTCGCCGCCGATGCCAAAAAAATAGCCGATGCCGTCATGGAACGCTACGGCCGGGTGGATATCCTGGTCAACAACGCCGCCATCTGGTTCGGCATCCGCGCCAAACCCTGGGATACCTGGACGGAGGAGGAATGGGACCGGATATTCTCCGTGAACGTCAAGGGCACCTGGATGGTCTGCAAGGCCATCGCCCCCCACATGGTGAAGCAGCAAAAGGGCAAGATTATCAATATCGCCTCGAACGTCGCCCGGGTGGGCGGGGCGCCTGTCTTCATGCCTTACGCCTGCGGCAAGGGCGCCATCTACACCCTGACCCACGCCCTGGCCCACGCCCTGGGCGGCGCCAACATCAACGTCAACGCCGTCGCCCCGGGCTTCACGGCCACCGAGGCCAGCCTGGACATGACCGGCGGCGGCGATAATTTCGACCGGGCCGCCTCGGGGCAGTCCATCCCGCGGCGCGAGCAGCCGGAAGACCTGGTGGGGGCGACCCTGTTCCTGGCCTCGCCGGACTCGGACTTCATCTCCGGTCAGGTCATCTACGTCGACGGCGGCACCGTGATGCTCTAGGGCTCCAGCATCCGCTCGTAGGTCAGGCCGGAGGCGCGGTTATAGGGGCGGTTGAACGCCTCCGGGTACTGCTGCCGCAGCTCGTCCACGTTGACCCGCTCCACCTCGACCAGGAAACCGCCGACGGCCATGCCGGTGGCGTTCTTGGAGACGGGCTTGTGCGGCGTGATGGTATTGATGGCCCCACCCCGGTCCAGCTT
>DAOUEH010000183.1:0-2429 GCA_034430635.1 Dehalococcoidales bacterium
ACCCAATCGCCCACCCGCGCCACCTCGCGGCCTTCATCATCGATGACGACCCACAAGTCAGGGCCCTGGTTATCCAGCGAGTACCCCCAGGGCCAGAGAATGATATTATCGTTCACCCGCAGGTAGCCGTCCTCATCCAGTACCAGCTCGCCCGGCAGCGAAGCCAGCAGGACGATTTCGGCCGGTTCCGCCTGCACCGGGAAAACGACGTTGGTCGGGGGCTCGTCGCTATGGCAGCCGGCCAACGCCAGCGGTACCAGGAAGATACCGATAAGCGCCCCGACCCAGAAGCGATTAATTCGCCTGTTTTTCATCCCCCTGCCTCCTTTTACCCGCGTACTTTTAAGAGATTGTAGCCCGTATGATATAGTATAATAGATCCATGCAGGTAAAGTTCGCAAAAGCCGGAGGCCACAATCAGCGTCCCTGAATCATTAAACGCCAAACAGTCGGAAAGGTTAGCCTTCCGCTGGCGATATATCGCCCTGCCGTTGGCCTTCCTCGTCATCTCGGGGGTACTCGCCGCCGCCTTCTACCACGCGCTGCCGGCGGAGATGGCCTACCGCTTTGACGGCGGCACGCCGGATGCCTGGCTGAGCCGCACCGCCCTGCTCCTCTGGACACTCATCCCGCAGGCGTTCTTTACCCTGCTGGCCTACGGCATCGTCAGGGTCATCCTGGCCAGCACGCGCTACTGGCCGGCCCAGAACGCCCCCATGCCCAGCATCCTCACCGTCATGGGCAATACCCTGGCCCTGCCCCAGATTATCCTGGCCTTCGCCATGCTGGATATCTTCCTCTACAACGCCTACGCCGTAAAGCTGATACCGCTCTGGATTTTCGCCGTAATCATCCTCGTCCTGGGCGGCGCGGTGCTGGCCGTCTTCTTCGTGAGGGCCATCCGCAACCTGCGCCGCCTTCGCGGCAATACCGACCGGGAGTGATATAAATGACCGCAGAACCAGGTAAAGTGACCATGGAAAAGCTCGTCTCGCTCTGCCAGAGGCGCGGCTTCATCTTCCCCTCCAGCGATATCTACGGCGGCCTCTCCGCCTGCTGGGACTACGGGCCGGTGGGCGTGGAGCTCAAGCGTAACGTCAAGGAGGCCTGGTGGCGCGCCAGCGTGCAGGACCGCGACGACATGGTGGGGCTGGATACCGCCATCCTGATGAATCCCCGGGTCTGGGAGGCCAGCGGCCACGTCACCGCCTTCTCCGACCCGCTCGTCGAGTGCAAGGGCTGCCACCAGCGATTCCGCGCCGACGACTTACCCCCCGAGGCCGAAGGCAGGTGCCCGAGCTGCGGCGGTGAGTTCACCGAGCCGCAGCAGTTCAACCTCATGTTCAAGACCTTCATGGGGCCGGTGGAGGACGCCGCCAGCGTGGTTTACCTGCGTCCGGAGACGGCCCAGGGAATCTTCGTCAACTTCGCCAACGTCCTCAACACCAGCCGCAAGCGCCTGCCCTTCGGTATCGCCCAGGTTGGCAAGTCCTTCCGCAACGAGATTACCACCGGCAACTTCATCTTCCGCTCGCGCGAGTTCGAGCAGATGGAGATAGAGTATTTCGTCCGGCCCGGCAGCGACGACGAGTGGTTCGCGTACTGGGTCAAGGAGCGCCTCGGCTGGTACGCCGGCCTGGGTATCCGCCCGGAGAACCTGCGCCTCCGCGAGCACGGCCAGGACGAGCTGGCGCACTACTCGCAATGCTGCTCCGACATCGAGTATAGCTTCCCGATGGGCTGGGCCGAGCTGGAGGGCATCGCCAACCGCGCCGACTACGACCTCAAGCAGCACATGGAGTACAGCGGCAAGGGGCTTACCTACCTGGACGAGGAAACGAACAAACATATAATTCCCTACGTCATCGAGCCCTCCGCCGGCGTCGACCGCACGGTGCTGGCCATCCTCTGCGACGCCTACGACGAGGAGCCGGACAAGGACGAAATCCGCGTGCTTTTTCACTTTCACCCCGATATCGCCCCGGTCAAGGTGGCCGTGCTGCCCCTGAGCCGCAAGGAGAACCTGGCCGCCTTCGCCAGAGACGTCTACGCCAGCCTGAGGCCCTGCTTCGCCACCCAGTACGACGATACCCAGAGCATCGGGCGCCGCTACCGCCGCCAGGACGAGCTGGGGACGCCATACTGCGTCACGGTGGACTTTCAGTCGCTGGAGGACAACATGGCGACGATTAGAGAGCGCGACACCATGAACCAGATACGCGTGCCCGTTCCCGCGCTGGCCGCCACCCTCCAGAACAAGCTCGCCGGGGAGGACATCTTCGTCCTGCCGGAGGGCGGGGTGATATGGAAGGAAGAGACCAAGGGGGGCTAAGGGGGCCCCACACCGCCCCTTTCCGTGTTATCTATTCCCACCCTGCCGCCCTCGGCCCATCGGCGGCTTAGCCCGTAGCTTTGCCCCCGCCACCCCC
>DAOUEH010000184.1:0-2792 GCA_034430635.1 Dehalococcoidales bacterium
AGGACTGGTTCCATCCCCGCGACATCGGCCACCTCCACGAGGCCATGCACGAGCTCCACGACCTGGGGCATCTCGTGGGCCGCGGCACCCGCAACCTGAAGGCGGATAAATGGGCCCAGATCAAAGAGACCATTACCCGCGCCCGACGCGAGATTGAGGAACTCATCAATAATAAATAAAGCCGCCGAGGAGATTACCGGCGCGGGGCCGTACCCCGTGCTGTGATTTAGCAAAGTGTCCGATTCAATCATACAGGTAGAAAACCTCGTCAAGAAATACGGCGACCTCGTCGCCGTGGACAATATCAGCTTCGACGTCAACCGGGGCGAGATTTTCGGCTTTCTGGGCCCCAACGGGGCGGGCAAGACCACCACCATCAACGTTCTCTGCACCCTGGCCAAGCCCACCTCCGGTCACGCCGTCCTCAACGGCTACGACGTGGTGCGCCAGCAGAGCCAGGTGCGCCAGTCCATCGGCCTGGTCTTTCAGGACTCTTCCCTCGACGACCGGCTTACCGGGCTGCACAACCTGCGCTTTCACGCCATGGTCTATAACGTACCCCGGGCCCAGCGTAAAGAGCGCATCGAGCACGTCCTCAGGATGGTAGACCTCTGGGACAAGCGCAATAACTTCGTGCGTACCTACTCCGGCGGCATGAAACGCCGCCTGGAGCTGGCCCGCGGCCTGCTGCACTACCCGCGCGTGCTCTTCCTCGACGAGCCCACCCTGGGCCTCGACCCGCAGACGCGCAACCATATCTGGGAGTACGTGCTGGAGCTGCAGAAACGCGAGGGCACCACCGTCTTTCTTACCACCCACTATATGGACGAGGCCGAGAAGGCCGGCCGCATCGCCATCATCGACCACGGCAAGCTGGTGGCCCTGGATACCCCGGAGAAGCTCAAGCGCATGGTGGCCAAAGACATCATCACCCTCACCACCGATGACAACACCCGGGCCGCCGCCGAAATCGCCCGGCGCTACCAGACAGAGGTAAGGCCGGACGGCGAAAATCTCACCTTCGCCGTGGACAACGGTGAGGAGTTCCTGCCGGTATTTCTCAAGGAGACCAGCCTCAAAATTACCAGCATCAGCCTGCGCCGCCCCACCCTGGAGGACGTCTTCCTTAAGCTGACGGGGCGGGAAATCCGCGAGGAAGAGGTCGGCAACTCCATCAAGGAGCACATCCGCCAGCAAGGCCGCATGGGGCATTAAAATAAACGATGAATAACATGCTCGGCATATATACCATCTGGTACCGGGACGTGCTCCGCTTCTGGCACGATAAGGCCCGCATGTTCAGCGCGCTGCTCTTCCCGGTGATGTTCCTGGTCATCTTCGGCAGCGGCCTTCAGGGCAGCATCGGCATCATGGCCGGCGGCGTCAATTTCACGCAGTTCATGTTCCCCGGCATCATGGGGATGTCCGTCCTCATGGGCTCGTTTATGTCCGGGGTATCCATCGTCTGGGACCGCGAGTTCGGCTTCCTTAAAGAGGTGCTGGTCGCGCCCATTTCGCGCATCTCGGTGGCGCTGGGCCGCACGCTCGGCTCGGCCACGGTGGCCACCATCCAGGGCATCATCATCCTGGTGCTGGCACCCTTTATCAAAGTACCCTTAAGCGTCGCGGCAGTCTTCGCCCTGATACCGCTCATGTTCCTGCTGGCGGCCTCGATGGGCTCGATGGGCATCCTGCTGGCCTCACGCATCAAGTCCACGGAGGCCTTTCAGGCCATCATGCAGATGCTCATGTTCCCCATGATATTCCTCTCCGGCGTCTTCTTCCCCATGCAGAACCTGCCCGCCTGGATGAGCTTTATCGTCAAAATCAACCCGGCCACTTACGGCGTCGCCGCTATCCGGCAGGTGGTACTGGGCACCATCCCGGACTCCCCCTTCAATATCTACCTCTTCGGCCATTTAATGACTATCTGGGAGAACATCGCCGTGCTGGCCGTCTTCGGCGCTATCATGATTATGCTGGCCATGTGGTCTTTCGGGCGGCAGGAATAGGTCTGGGGGCAACCCATCCCCTTTATCCCCCTCCCTTGGTAAGGGAGGGGGAATTTTGTTTGAGAGGGGCTGGCGCCCCTCTCCGCAGGCTACTCCCCTTTTTTATGATTTAGAACCCAATTCTTTTAAGTGAAATACCCAAGTAAATTTAGTGGTTAACACCCTTGCCTCACTACAGTGGTGATGTGGTACAAAGAGGATGGATAAGCCAAAGGAGCCGCGAGGGCGGCCGGGTGGGAAAAGATAACACTGAGGGGTAGGGGCTTGACATGGCTGCTAAACTTAAAGTGAAAAAGGAATACTGCTTATGTCTAATATTGAAAGGAGAGGCAACTAATGAATCTTAAAAAGGTCTGGTTACTAATAGGTACCATACTTTCTCTGCTGTGTGCTGCTATTATTTTATTAGGACTAATACATATTTATCAGACGACAATAGAATACTCAACACCTATCGAACTAAGACAGCATATTATGTTTTTTGCTCTTTTTGGTGAAATATCTTTTATAGGCGGTATTCTAGGTTATCTCTCGCATCTCTCCTTTAAAAGATACAATAGGATTCAAATATAAAATCCCTAGACTCCTCATCCTTGACATCCCCCCTTTTCCATGCTAAATTGAACATAACTGAATATTGAAAAGGCTGTGAACAAGAGTAGTAAGTCCCAGAGCGGGGCTCAGAGAGCCGGGTAAGGTGTGAGCCGGTGCCAGCGCCGGGGCCGAATGGACTTGGGAGCCGCAAACCGAAATCCTGAGCTTGCCGAAGGAAAGTAGGCT
>DAOUEH010000185.1:0-2977 GCA_034430635.1 Dehalococcoidales bacterium
GAGGGCGGGGTGATATGGAAGGAAGAGACCAAGGGGGGCTAAGGGGGCCCCACACCGCCCCTTTCCGTGTTATCTATTCCCACCCTGCCGCCCTCGGCCCATCGGCGGCTTAGCCCGTAGCTTTGCCCCCGCCACCCCCAGAGTGTGGGGTATAAGGAGGACAGCTGATGAAAGTATCGTTTAAGAAAATCGCACTAAGCTTGACCGGTATTTCAACCCCTGTTTTCGGTATTTCATGGAACCCACCTGAATTAGAAAGGGATATTGTAAGAAAACTGATAGTCTTTCTTGAAGACCGTCGTGCATTATTTAACCCCTTCGATATTGAGATGCCTGTGTACGTTGACCGCTCAATAATAGAAATTAGACACGAATTAACCGAAATTCTTAAAATCCTTGGCGAAAATTCAGATATCTCCCAGCATCTACGTGCTTTGAGAGCAGCTTGCAGAAAATTCCTTGACGAAATTACACCCCAAGACCGACATAGATATGGGAGACACGAAGCAGAGTTCTTTGCTGCATTAGGAGAATTGCGCGCTATTTTTGGCATTCACATCGCTCAGCTTTGTGTAAAATATGGCATAGATATAGAGCCGGAGTTAGCCTCGCTTGTACCGCTGGCAGACGATAAAAAGTAGGTATATCCAAAGGGGAGTAGCCCACGGAGAGGGGTGAAACCCCTCTCTAAAATAACTCCCCCTCTCCTGCGGCACGCCTTGTCAGGAGAGGGGGAAACAGGGGGAGAGGTTCATCAATATTAAGTATAAGGCCGTCATCTTCGACCTCTTCGGCACGCTCATCGAGAACTTCTCCCGCGCTGATTACGCCGCCGTCTTTACCGAGATGGCCGAAATACTCGCCGTCCCGCCCGACGCGTTCCTGGCCGCCTGGATGGCCGAGTTCGATAAACGCGCCACCGGCGTCTACCCCACCGCCGCCGCGGCCATCGCCAGCATCGCCGCCCGCTTCAACCCGGCCCTGACCGATGACCGGATAGAAGAGGCCACCCGCGTCCGCCTGGCCTACACGCAGCGCTCCATTATCCCGCGGGCAGGCGCTATAGAAGTGCTTAAGAATTTGAAGGAATCAGGTTATAAGACCGGCCTCATCAGCGACTGCACGTCCGAGATACCGCGCGTCTGGGGCGGCACCCCCTTCGCCCCGCTCTTCGATGTCACGGTTTTCTCCTGCACCGCCCGCGTCAAGAAGCCCGACCCCCGTATTTATCGGATGGCTACCAAGGGCCTGGGGGTCGCGCCGGTGGACTGCCTCTATATCGGCGACGGAAGCTCGCGCGAGCTTAGCGGGGCGCTAGGGGTGGGCATGCACCCCGTCCTCATCCGCGTGCCCGAGGAGACCGACACCGACGCCCACCGCATCGACGCCGAGACGGCCACCTGGGACGGCGCGGTCATCACCTCGCTCTATGAAGTGCTGGAACTCGTAGAAAAGCAGCCTGACTGATCCGGCGGTTTTTTCTCAGCCCGAGGCCAGGGCGATGAGCAGCAGGGCCACGAAGTTGTTGAGGGCATGGATGATGAAGGTGCTCCACAGCGAGCCCGTTTTCAGCCGCACGATGCCCATGATAATCCCCATCACCAGGATTTCCCCCATGCCCACCAGGTCGTACTGGATGTGCAGTATCGCCCAGGCAAACGAGGTCAGGGCGATGGCACCGGCCGCGCTGACCCGCGACTGGCGGAAGCCCTCGAAGAGGAAGCCCCGGAAAAACATCTCCTCGAACGCCGGGCCCACCAGCACCACGGCTATCCAGAGGAGCGCCGGCCAGATACTCGTCCCGTACATATCCAGGTCGACCTCGGCGGCCGACCTGTCCAGAAAGACGCTCACCAGCGCCGTGAGGGCGATAATGCCCGCCGTGACCGCCACTGCCACCAGGGCCGTCTTGAGGCCGGGCCAGCGCAGCCCCAGGTACTCGGCGATACCGGCCCTCCCCCTGGCCCGAATCATGAGGATGACGAACCCGCCGCCGACTAAAGACGAGGCGACGACCGAGATGGCGGCGATGAGCCCCGTATAGCCCAGCAGCATCTCCTCGAGGGCGTTGTAGATTACCTCGAAATCCGGCGCGGCGGGGCCCGTGCTCAGGGCGGGCATTACCGTAACGAAGGTAAAAATAACCACCACGATTGCCTGCACGATAAGGGAAATCACCATGGTGGCCACACCCAGGCCGAAGGTCGGCCAGAAGCCCCAGACGCGCCTCTCGGCGCTGGCGTATTCTGTCCCGGCATCCGGCATTGTCATCTCTCACCAGTATAGCCTATGAGGAGAGGACTATAAAAGGCCACGATACATCGTTTTATTGATGTAAAATCACCGGCCGGTTATAATTGAATCGTGAAAATCGTCCACTTCGCCGACCTGCACCTCGGTGTGGAGAACTACGGGCGGCTCGACCCGGCCACGGGTCTCTCCTCGCGCCTGGGCGACTTCCTGGCCGCCTTCGACGAGCTGGTGGACTACGCCCTGGGTGAAAAGGTCGACCTCGTCCTCTTCTGCGGGGACGCCTACAAGACGCGCGAGCCCGGCCAGACGCCGCAGCGCGAGTTCGCCCGGCGCATCGGCCGCCTCGCCTCCGGCGGCATCCCCGTCTTCCTGCTCACCGGCAACCACGATATGCCCAACGCCAGCTGGCGGGCCACCGCCACCGAAATATTCGATACCCTGGCCATCGAGAAAGTCTACGTCGCCAACCGGCCGGATATCCACCGCATCGACACGGCCTCCGGCCCCCTCCAGATTGCCGCCCTGCCCTGGCTGCGGCGCAGCGCCCTGCTCCGCCGCGAGGACACCAAGAACCTCGACCTGGAACAGGTGAACCAGCGGATGCAGGAGGCCCTGACCCGGGCCGTCGCCGACCTGGCCGCCCGGCTCGACCCGGCGCTGCCCGCCGTGCTGGCCGCCCATGTCTGGGTGACCGGTGCCAGGGTCGGCTCGGAGAGCCTGATGG
>DAOUEH010000186.1:0-1987 GCA_034430635.1 Dehalococcoidales bacterium
TCCGGCGTGTTGAGAAAGGTATTGATGCATACCGAGGCCAGGTTGATGTAGCCGGGCATGTCCCCGTAGGGCTGAAAGCCGGTGATGATTACCTTCTCTTGAAGTCCGGTTTTAGCGATAATGCCCTCCAGCCGGTGCCGCTGCGGCCCGTCCCCCACGATGAGGAGCCTGGCCTCCGGGACGGCCTCGATGACCTCCGGGAAATGCTGCAGGAAGCAATCCAGCCCGCTGAAGGGGAAGAGCGTGCCGATAAACAAGATTACCGCATCCTGCGGGCGGATGCCCCATTTACTCTGCAGCTCGGCGTCGGGCGGGGCGGGGCGGAACAGCTCGGTATCCACCGGCATGAGCACCTGCTTGACCTTCTCCGCCGGGGCCCCCATCCGCGTCACGTAGCGGGCGTAGCGGGGGGCGATGGCCAGTATCCTGTCCGCCCGCTGATAGACCCACCTTTCCAGGAAGCGCGTCGGCGGGCGCAGTATCGGGTAGCGCACCATCCGGTAGAGGATGTCGATGGCGCGGAAGACCACCGGTATGCCGTAGCGGCGGGCGAGACACACCGCCGCCGGGCCGTTGGTGGGCACCGAGTAGAGCAGGATGATGTCTATCTTTTCTTCCCGGATGACCCGCCCTATCTCCCGGTAGTGAGTGGCGGCGGCGGAAAGGCGGCTGAGGCCGGGGATGCGGATAAAGCCGGGGCGTATCAGGCTCACCCCGGCCCCCTCGACGGTACGGGTAACGTCGTCGCAGCGGCGCGTCCGGAGCGTGCCCAGCCCCAGGAAACCCTCGCGCCGCCAGGTGTCCTCGTAGTCGATGACGCAGACGCGGTGCCCCAGGCGGGACATCTGCTCGGAGATACTGTGTATCTCGAAGACCACCTTCTTCAGCCAGTCGACCTCATGGATAACCAGGATGTTCATACGCGGGTTCCGGTGTATTGTAGCCCTTTATTTCGCCCAGGGGCAAGTTACGCCAGGGTTGACGGCGCCGCCATAAAACCGTTAAGATATGGCCGCCTTGGGGCCGGGGCGCTCCGGCGCCGCATAAAAACAAAAGGAGGTCAGAAATAGTGTTAGACCAGTCCAGTCAATGGTACAAGCTGCAGTACCCGGAATGCTTCGTCGACGAAGAGCAGCGCATGCTCCAGAAGGTGATGGCCGATTTCGTCGATAAGGAAATTATGCCCGTCCGCGATAAAATCGACGACGACATCACCCACGAGGAGCTGATTACCCCCATCCTCAAGAAGCTGCAGGTAGACCTGGGCTGCCAGAAGAACCTCATCCCCAGGGACTACGGCGGCAACGAGATGCTCTCCATTGTCTCCGGTGCCCTCAAGCAGGAGCAGATAGCCCGCGGCGACTACGGCATCAGCATGCACAGCGCCGTGACGGACTGGGGCTGGACGCCGGCCGCCCTGGCCTACCTCATGGCCCCCACCCCGGAGGCCAAGGCCTGGGGCAAGGCGGTGCTCGACGAGTTCGCCCCCGCCTTCACCGGCAACGAGCTGCGCGCCGCCTGCTTCAACATGAGCGAGGTCGAGTCGGCCTGCGACATTGAGAACGTCACCAACGAGGGCAAGACGGTGGGGACGCGCGCCAAGCTGGAGGGCAACGAGTGGGTCATCAACGGCAACAAGTTCTGGGCCTCGAACGCCGGCGTGGCCGACCTCAACTGCGTCATCTGCAACATCGACCCCAGACTGGGGAAGGACGCCTTCGCCCTGATTTACGTCCCCGAACCCTGGCCGGGGGTCTCCCACGGCAAGTTCGAGGTCAAGTGCGGCATGCAGGCCGATAGAAACACCTCGACCTATTTCGATAATGTCCGGGTACCCAAAGAATGGGGGCTGGCCGGGCCGGTGGCCTGGTCAATCTTCGAGTCGACGGTATCGGCCCCGATGCCCCTCAACACCGGGCACACGGTGGGCCTCCTCCAGGGGGCCTTCGACGTGCTGGTGGACTACACCACCCAGCGGGTCGCCGGG
>DAOUEH010000187.1:0-1724 GCA_034430635.1 Dehalococcoidales bacterium
AAGGATGAAATAACTCCAGATAATCCGATAGCTATCAATTATAGCAGCGATAGAAATGGAATCATAATTGCAGATTGCGAGATGAGCTTTAGAGACTTGGCGATAGTTTTAGAGAAAATGAATGAAATAGCGCAATATATTCTGAGAATCAAGAATACATAATATATTTCCTCTACCCCAAAACCCTCTTCAAATACTTCCCCGTCGCCGATTTCTTCACGCGGGTGACTTCCTCCGGCGTGCCGGTGGCCACCACCTTGCCGCCTTTATCGCCGGCGCCTGGGCCTAAGTCGATGATATAGTCGGCGTTTTTCATCACGTCCAGGTGGTGCTCGATGACCACCACGGTATTCCCGGCGTCCACCAGACGCTGCAGGACGCTCAGGAGGGCCGCCACGTCGTCGAAGGCGAGGCCGGTGGTGGGCTCGTCGAGGATGTAGAGGGTGGCGCCCGTGGAGCGCTTGGAGAGCTCGGTAGCCAGCTTGACGCGCTGGGCCTCACCGCCGGAGAGGGTGGGCGCCGGCTGGCCGAGGTGGATATAGCCCAGCCCCACGTCCTGGAGCGTCACCAGCTTGTTCTTGATGCGGGGGATGTTCTGGAGGAACTCCAGCCCCTGGGAGACGGTCATGTCCAGCACCTCGGCGATGTTCTTGCCCTTGAAGCGTATCTCCAGCGCCTCGCGGTTGTAGCGCTGGCCCTTGCAGACCTCGCAGGGGACGGTGACGTCGGGCAGGAACTGCATCTCAATCTGGATGAAGCCCTCGCCCCGGCAGGCCTCGCAGCGCCCGCCCTTGACGTTGAAGGAGAAGCGCCCCGGGCCGTAGCCGCGCAGCCGCGCCTCGGGGACGGCGGCAAAAAGCTCGCGGATGGGGGTGAAGGTGCCGGTATAGGTGGCCGGGTTGGAGCGGGGCGTGCGCCCGATGGGCGACTGGTCGATGTTGATGACCTTATCGATGAACTCGGTGCCGGTAATCTCGTCGCACTCGCCGGGGCGCTCCTTGGCCCGGTAGAAGAGCTGGGCGAGCCGGCGGTAGAGAATCTCGTCGACGAGGGTGCTCTTGCCGGAGCCGGAGACTCCGGTGATGCAGACGAACTTGCCCAGCGGGATGGCGACGTCGATATCCTTGAGGTTGTTCTGCCGCGCCCCCTTGATGGTGAGATTCCGGCCGTTGCCGGCTCGGCGGGACTCGGGGAGGGGAATCTTTTTAGCGCCGGAGAGGTACTGCCCGGTGAGGGACTTTTTACTCTTCAGGATGTCATCGAGCGTGCCGGTGGCGACGATATAGCCGCCGCGCTCGCCGGCGCCGGGCCCCATATCGATGATGTGGTCGGCGGCGCGCATCATGGCCTCGTCGTGCTCGACGACGAGGATGGTGTTGCCCAGGTCGCGAAGTCTCTGCATCGTCTGTATCAGCCGGTAATCGTCGGCGGGGTGCAGGCCCACGGTGGGCTCGTCGCAGACATAGAGCACCCCCATCAGGCCGGAGCCGATTTGCGTGGCCAGCCGGATGCGCTGCGCCTCCCCGCCGGAGAGCGTCGCCGAGGCCCGCTCGGTGGTGAGGTAGTCCAGCCCCACGTCCTTGAGGAAGCCCAGCCGCGTCTTAATCTCTTTAAGAATCTGGCGGGCAATCATCATCTCCCGCTCGGAGAGCGTGCCCCTGGTGATGCCGTCCACCCAGGCCAGCGCCTGCGATACCGGCAGGCAGCTCACGTCCATGATGTTC
>DAOUEH010000188.1:0-8182 GCA_034430635.1 Dehalococcoidales bacterium
GGGCGCCTCGAAAGACCAGAGCACGCCGCAGCCGGCGGCGGCCAGGATACTGGCCAGCAGGTAAAGCCAGTGGCGCTGGCGGCGCTGGCTGACGAAGATGCCGTCGAGCCTCTTCTGCCTGACCAGATAAACGACGATAACAAACACCGGCGCCACGCTCAGGGCCAGCGATACCGCCGCCCACTTGAGCGCCTCGGCGGTATCCGCCGAGACCTTAAAGGCGAGCAATACGATTACCGCGAAGCTCACCAGAAAGGGGTTGAGCAGGTTGCTTGTCAGCCGAGCCAGTCTCTCTCTCATCGTCAATCAGGTATGCTATAATCATACTAACCCATCCGGCGACATGCAGGCAAAACTGGGGACGCATGATGGTACTGGTTGATGAACCCGAAATCAGGATAGAGCGGCTGACGCTGGGCCCGTGGGGCACCAACACCTATATCGTCGTCTCCCCGCCCAGCCGGGAGAGCCTGGTGGTGGACGCCCCGGCAGAAGCCGGAAATATCATCGACGCCCTGAGGAACACGACACCCCGTTACATCCTGCTCACCCACGACCACTTCGACCATACCGGGGCCCTGGACGAACTGAGAGAGCGGCTGCAAGTGCCGCTGGCTGCTCACCCCGCCGATACTGCCCGGATTGCTCCGCCGCCGGAAATCATGCTCGCCGACGGTGACGAAATCACATTGGGAGACATCAATTTCAGGGTACTGCATACTCCGGGGCACACGCCGGGCGGCCTCTGTTTCCTTACCGGGCGGCACCTTATCGGCGGCGATACCATCTTCCCCGGCGGCCCCGGCAAGACGGCCACCCCCGGCGCCTTCCGGCAGATTATCGAGTCTATCACCGGCAAGATACTCAACCTGCCGGACGACACGGTGATATATACCGGTCACGGCGAGGCCACCACCGTCAAGCAGGCGCGGGAGGAATATAATGCCTTTTCCTCCCGCCCCCATGATAACGACCTCTGCGGGGACGTTTTGTGGCTTGGTTCTTAATCATTTGTTCTCAGCCAAGCGGGGTAGCTTTTTGCCTCACCCCCTTTATCCCCCTCTCCAAACTGAGCATCAGAAAAGACCTTGATATTTGGTTTGGAGAGTGGGAAATGAGTTTTTTAGAAGAGGGGCTTCGCCCCTCTTAAACACCCCTTATCCCCACCCCACCGCGTAGATTTTCTTTCCCACCCAGCCCGCCCCAGGGCATTTTCCTTTTGCCTGGTGATTTTTACCACGCCCCTCCACGAAAGGAGAGACTATTTTCTCCCGAATGGGTTGGGGGGTAAAGGGGTGGCATCTCTGCGGACTAAGCCGAGGATGCTGAGGGCGGCCTGGGTGGGAATAGATAACTCCGATGGGGGGGCTGGGGGGAAAATGTTATAAAATTCGTCTGTCGGCCATCGTGGGGGCGGCTGGACTTATCCGGGCAAATGGGGTACAATTTCAGCGAGATGAGGGACTAGACTAATGAATTATTACGGCCAGGCGATAAGCCTGGACTATTTGATAGTAAAGTGAGGGCACTGGACTCGGCAGAGGCAGTGCCTTTGGGTTAAGAGGGAGGTAACGCAGATGCAATCGAGCCTTATCGGCAAAATTGAAAAAGCCAAACGGTATGCTGAAGAAACCGACCGGGTTACCTTCTCCGAACTGGCGGTAAAGTTCCGCGGCGAGAACAGCGATTACGACGTCAGCTACAAGGACGGCAAGTGGCAATGCACCTGCCACTTTTACGAAAGCTGGGGTCTCTGCAGCCACACCATGGCCCTGGAGAAAATCCTGGCCAAGATGCTGCCCCCGGAGGCCATCACCGAGACACACGAAGCCCTGAGCCTCTCGCCGGAAGGTTAATCGCCGCTCGCCGGAGCCGTAGCAGGGGGTAGTGCGCCTCCCGGCAGGCGGCACTGCCGAACGAGTCATGAAATTCGTCGAAAAGCTGGCCCGCGCCATCCGCCGGAACCACAGCCGGCTCTGCATCGGGCTCGACCCCGACCCGGCCCTGATGCCGGAGGACACGGGGGTATTTGAGTTCAATAAGGCCATCATCGACGCCACCGCCGACCTAGTCGGCGCCTACAAGCCCAATATCGCCTTCTACGAGGCCCTCGGCCAGGAAGGGCTGGACGCCCTGATGCGCACGCGGCAGGCCATCCCCCCCGACATCCCGGTGATTATCGACGCCAAGCGCGGCGATATCGGCAACACCGCCCGGGCCTACGCCCGGAGCCTCTTCGATAACTACGGCGGCGATGCCGTCACGGCCAGCCCCTATCTCGGCTATGATTCGCTGGAGCCTTTTATCCGGTACGAGGATAAAGGCGTCTTCGTTCTCTGCCGCACCTCTAATGCCGGCGCCGTTGATTTCCAGTCGCTGGCCTGCGAGACGGAGGGCGGCCGTAAGCTACTCTTCGAGGTCGTCGCCGAGAAGGTCGATAACTGGAACACCGCCGGCAACCTGGGGCTGGTGGTGGGGGCCACCTACCCCGAGGAGCTGAAAATTATCCGGGAGAGATACCCCGAGATGCCGCTGCTGATACCCGGCATCGGGGCGCAGGGCGGCGAGTTGGAGCTGGTGGTGAAGTACGGAGTGGCCGGGGCGCCGGAGAGGACAATAATCAACTCCTCGCGGCAGATTATCTACGCCTCCAGGGGCAGGGACTTCGCTCAGGCTGCCCGCAAGGCGGCCCTGGAGCTGCGCGACCGCATTAACGGCTTCCTCTAGGTGGTTCATAATGCCCCCGGAAATTTCCCTCGGTGATACCATCCGTCTCAAGAAGCCCCACCCCTGCGGCGGCGATACCTGGGAGGTGGTACGGCTGGGGGCGGATATCGGCCTCAGGTGCCTCGGCTGCGGCCGCCGCATCCTCATCCCCAGGGCGGATTTCGAGCGCCGGGTAAAGGCTACCGCCGGCGATAAGGAAGGGTAGGGAATAGCTTGTCAAGCGGGGCGGGGGATGCTATCATTTAGGCAGCCCGCCAGCGTAGCTCAGGGGTAGAGCAGCGGTTTCGTAAACCGCTTGTCGTAGGTTCGAATCCTATCGCTGGCTCTTTTTCTTTCCGGCAGGGGACACTTTACATAAACTTACCCCGGCGCCTCAATCACGATGGTCGTGCCCTTGCCCTTCCTTGACGTCACCTTGAGCGTCCCGCCCACCAGCTGGGCGCGCTCCTGCATCCCCGCCAGCCCCAGCTTGCCGTGCTTGGCCAGGTCGCCCATCTTGTCGGGCAGCTTGAAGCCCTGGCCGTCGTCGCGGATGGTGATTTTCGTGCGCTTATCCGTAAACTCGATGGTAATATCGGCCTTACTGGCGCCGGAGTGCCGCCAGACGTTGCGCAGCCCCTCCTGGGTGATGCGGAAGAGGGCGATGGCCGTGGCCTCCGGCAGGCGGTGCTCCTTGCCCACCACGCTGACCGTGGCATTAACGCCGGAGAAGCTGGTGACCTCGGAGGCCAGCCACTCCAGGGCCGGCAGCAGGCCCAGCCGGTCGATGGCCGCCGGACGCAGGTCCTGGCTGAGGCGGCGCACCCCCTGCAGGATGTTGTTGGTCTGCTGCCAGAGCTCCTCCAGGGAGTGACGGCAGTCCTCGGATAGTTCTTTATGGTCCGTGGCCAGGGCGTCCAGCTGGCGGGATAGCACCACCAGGGACTGAATCGTATCGTCGTGAAGCTCATGGGAGATGCGCTTGCGCTCCTCCTCCTGGGCCAGAGTGGCCTGCTGCAGGTAGAAACGCTGGTTCTCCTCCATGCGCTTCTGCTCGGAGATATCGCGGGCGATGTGCTGGAAGGCCACCGGCTTCCCCTTGTCCAGCACCAGGGACGTCGCCAGCTGAACAATCGCCTGGCTGCCGTCGCGGCGGAAGATACGCTGCTCGTAAGGCTGCTCGACGGACGCGTTATCCAGCAGGCTCTTACCGATGCGCTGGGCCAGAGTAAGGCTTTCCTCGGAGAGGAAGGTCTTGACGTTCATCTTGAGCAGCTCGGCCATGCTGTAGCCGGTGAGCTTCTCCGCCGCCCGGTTGACGTTGATGAGGTTGCCGTCCAGGTCGTGGAGCCAGATGGCGTCGTGGGCGTCCTCGAAGAGCTTGCGGAACCTCTCCTCGGAGACCTTGAGCTCGCGCTGGGTGTTCTCCAGCCGGGTGCGGTAGTCCCGCTCCCGCCGCAGTGAGGCAAAGCTGATGGCCAGGACATTGCCGATGACGAAGACGGCCCCCGTCTCGAAGAAGGCATCGGTGGGATGGTCGGAAACGAAGATGGCCCGTGGCAGCATGCAGCCCAGGGCCACCAGCGAGGTGACCAGGGCACCCTTCCAGCCGAAGAGGAAGCCCGCCCAGACAATCGGCGCCAGGTAGAAGACCCGCTCGAAGGCGTGGCGCGTCAGGCCGACGTCGTCCATGAGGCGGTTGAGGAAGGCAGGGTGCTGCAGGGCCTCGGAATAGTGGGGCAGCGTAATGAGCACCATCACGGCCACAATCAGCCAGAAGCTCGGCCGGCGGACGACGCTGATTACCCGTTGGACGGCAGGGTGCGCCATAAAGACACCTTAAGCGTTATTCCCTTCAACCCGACTTTCAGGGTATGTCATCGAGGGTGACCCAGCCCTCTTTCAGGGCGCGCACCACGGCCTCGGTACGCGAGCCTACCTGGAGCTTGTTGAAGATGTGCCCCAGGTGGGCCTGGACGGTACGCAGGCTCAGGCAGAGCTTATCGGCAATCTCCTGGTTGCTCATGCCGTGGGTGGCCAGCCGCAGCACCTCTATCTCCCGCTCGCTGAGGACCTCGGTGGGCTTTTCCCCCGGCGCCTTGCCGGAGGCGGGCGCGAAGCGGTTGAGCACCTTGCGGGCGATGGCCGGGTGCAGCACCGATTCCCCGGCATAGACCTGCCGCACGGCGTCGATAAGCTCGCGGCCGCGCACGCTCTTGAGGAGATAGCCGGCGGCCCCGGCCTGCAGCAGCGAGAAGACGAACTGGTCATCGTCGTAGGCGGAGAGTATCAGGATAGTTGTAGCCGGGTAAAGGGCCTTAATCCTTTTGGTAGCCTCGATACCGTCGACGCCCGGCATGGAGATATCCATAATGGCCACGTCCGGCCGGGTACTGCCGGTAAGGCGTACCGCCTCCTCGCCGTCGGCGGCCTCGGCGACGACGTCTATATCGTCCTCCTGCTCCAGTATGCGGCGGGTGCCGTCCCGCACCACGGCGTGGTCATCGGCAATGAGTACCTTTATCTTATTCATCAGGCGCGCCCCGCAATATTATTACCCTTATAATACACCCTGCGGTTAAAGTCCTCAATCGCCGCATTAAGTATTATCGCCTATGCCCGCCGGGCCCGGATTAAGCATGAAAGCGGTAGCCTATTTACCCACATTCGCCCTAGACTATTATAAACTGGTAATGGAGGTGATGGTAGCATTATGATAGAATACCCGCAGGTTGGCAGGGGAGGGTAGCCCGGGAATGAGAAAAATAAGCTTCCGGCCGTTCGTGCTGCCGCTGATGCTGGCCGTCTGCTCGTTGTTTTACTATTTCGGGGAGCTGGTGGACTGGGCGGCCTGGGATGCCGCGCGTAATAATTTCTTTTACGGCATCCACGACGTCCACCGCCTGCTCTTCCTGGCGCCCATAGTCTATGCCGGCTACACCGCCCGCATCCGGGGGGCGGTGATTATCACGCTTATCAGCTTCATCATCTTCCTCCCCCGCGCCTTCTTCATCTCGCCCTACCCGGACCCGCTGCTGCGTATGATCATCTTCACCGTCTTCGCTGGCGTCATCGGCTGCCTCGTCGGGGTGATACGTAATCAGGCCGAGCGGATTCACTGAATTCCGTCACGTGCGCTATAATGGCAGGGACAGCGCCCCGGGATAGGGGAAAGCGGGTGATGGCATGACCCCGGAATGGATTATCAGGATTATCCTCTTCGGTATCGTCCACTGGATACTGGTGGGATTCATGCTGCACGACCTGGTAGACCGGCGTAAAGTATTCGGCGGCCACAAGGCGCCCTGGGCCTTATCGATACTGTTTATCCCCTGTTTCGGCTCGCTTATTTATCTTGCCTTCCATCCCCAGATACTGGGCCCACGGAGCGATGACGGGCGGCCCCGCGACTAAACGATGAAAGGCGCCGTCACCAGGGTTTTTCACGCTCTTTCAGCGTGGCAATAAGGTCGTCGATGCTGATGGCGGCCAGCGTCAGCGTCTGGGTGGTGCCCTTGGCGCTGAGGCGTATCGCCAGCTTGGCCACGGCCTCGTTATTGGGGGCCTCGACGATATTGACGAAATCGTACTGGCCGAGGAGGGCATACTGGGTCAGTATCTTGACGCCCATATACTCCACCTCTTTGTTTATCCCCTTGAGAATCTCCGGGTCTTCCTGGAGGGCCTTCCTCCCGGCATCGGTCAGGGTCGTCAGCATCAGATAGACAGACATGGCTGCCTCCTTTCGGCGTAGTATCCGGTCTCTATTATGAAGCTATAACGTGAGGATTTGTCAACATTGTATGCTATAATGTACCAAATCAACCCGAAAAGGAATATACGCTATGCCGTCCGATGAAAAAGAGACCCGGGAAAATATCAAGGATTTGAAGGCCAGCGAGGCCGGCGAGCCCATCGCCAAGTTTCTCGACATGAAGCTGGTGAAGCTCGAGCCGGGCTACTCCAAAGTGACCATGAAACTCACCCCGGAGCACATGAACTTCAACGGCATGGTCTTCGGCGGCATCGTCATGGCCGTGGCCGACCAGGCCTTCGCCTACGGCACCAACTCGCTGGCCCGGCCCTCCATCGCCACGCAGTTCAATATCCACCTCATCTCCGGCGCCGCCGCCGGCGACGAGCTTACCGCCGAGTGCCGCGTTATCCGCAGCGGGCGGCGCATCGGCGTCTCCGAGATGACGGTGACCAACCAGGCGG
This sequence comes from Dehalococcoidales bacterium, assembly GCA_034430635.1. Classification (GTDB taxonomy): domain Bacteria; phylum Chloroflexota; class Dehalococcoidia; order Dehalococcoidales; family RBG-16-60-22; genus DAOUEH01. Next base: position 6,925 of record DAOUEH010000188.1, read on the forward strand.
GCAAGCTGATTGCCAAGGCCACCGGCACCACCGTCCATACCGGCTGAAATACGAGATAACGCCCTTCGTGGCAGGTCAAATTGACAGGAAAACGCCGATATGCTAAGCTGATTCCGTTATCAGGCCAGCTAACGAGTCATAAAGGAATATCGGCCATGCGAACCGAAATGGAGAACCCCAAATTCGTTTTTACCGGGCGCACAGGAGGTGCGCGTGGGAGGTATTGATATTTAGATTCAGGCTGGCAAACTGTATTTTGCGAGAGCAGGAGACCCAGATTACCTCCCAACCGGGAGGTAATTAATTTATGAGGGGTAAAACGGGTTAGTTATCTGATGGAAAAGCGGGAGACGATTCCACAGCTAATCAGCGGCAACCGCGACAGGTGGGGCGACCGCACCGCCATGTCCATGAAGATGTTCGGCGTCTGGCGCCGCTACAGCTGGCAGGACTATTACGAGAGCGTGAAATACTTCTCCCTGGGGCTCATCAGCCTGGGCCTGGAGCGCGGCGACGTGGCCTGTATCATCGGGGACAACGAGCCGCCCTGGTTCTGGGGGGAGTTCGCCGTCCAGGCGGCGGGGGGCGTCGCCACCGGCATCTTCGTCGATTCCATCCCCTCGGAGGTGAAATACGTCGCCGAGCACTCCGGTGCCAAGTTCGCCATCGTCAACGACCAGGAGCAGGCCGATAAGTTCCTGGAAATCAAGGACGGGCTGCCCCTGTTGAAGAAGGTCATCTACTGGGACGCCAAGGGCCTCCGCAACTACGACGACCCCATTATCATCAGCTTCGACGAGGTGCTCGCCCTGGGGCGGGAGTACGAGCGGACGCACCCCGGCCAGTACGAAGCGAACGTGGCGGCGGGCAGCGGCGACGACGTGGCCTTCATCTACTACACCTCCGGCACCACCGGTCTGCCCAAGGGGGCCATGCTCACCCACCGCGCCCTGATAACCACCGCCCGTGGGTTCGTCGACCGCTACCCCCTGGACGAGACCGACGACCTTATCTCCAACTTCCCGGCGGCCTGGGTAGGGGACAGCTATTTCGCCACCATTCCCCATCTCCTTACCGGGGCCAAGCTGAACTTCCCCGAGGAGCCGGAGACCATCGCCGAGGACACGCGTGAGGTGGGCCCCAACTTCGTTATCTACGGCCCGCGCCAGTGGGAGGGGCTGGTCAGCGAGATCCAGGTGAAAATGGTGGACGCCGGCCCCCTGAAACGCTTTACCTATAACCTCTTCCTGCCGGTGGG
>DAOUEH010000189.1:0-6661 GCA_034430635.1 Dehalococcoidales bacterium
CGGCTCGATGAAGAGCTTGCCGTCTTTCTTTTGGATGGCCGGGCAGCCCAGGGCCAGGCAGTAGCCGCAGTCGACGCATTTTTCGTTGTCTATGACCCGGGGGTTGGTGCGCTGCCGCACCCTCACGGCGCAGGCCCCCCGCACAATGATGACGGAGACCTCCTCCCGTTTCAGAGAGTCCCGCACGCCGTTTCTCAGCGCCCGGATATTGAAGGCGTCGATGACCTTGACGTCCCTGACGCCAATGCCCCTTGCCAGGGCCTCGATATCCACGGCGGTGGTCGCCTCCCCCTGGGCGGAGATGCCCGTGCCGGGGTGCTCCTGGTGCCCCGTCATGGCGGTGGTACGGTTGTCCAGCACCAGGATGGTGATTTTTCCCTGATTATAGACCGCGTCCACCAGGCCGGTAATGCCGGAGTGCATGAAGGTGGAATCGCCGATGACGGCCACCACCTTGCTTTTGATGCCGGCCTTCTCCATGCCCAGCGCCTGCCCGATGCCGGCCCCCATGCAGGCGGTGGTATCCAGCACGTTGAGCGGCGGCAGGGCCCCCAGCGTGTAGCAGCCGATATCGCCGGTGATGACCAGCTTGGGCTCCTGCGGGCCGTCTCTCTTTTCCAGCAGCCTGGAGCGCTGCCCCAGGCTGTTCAATACGAAGTAGATGCCGGTATGGGGGCAGCCGGGGCAGAGCAGCGGCGGCCGCCGCGGCAGTCCCGACGCCGGTGGCAGGGGCGCTTCCTTCTCCGATGCCGGCAGGAGCCCGGCCCCCAGGCTCGCCTCGGTGATGATGCGCGTGCTCAGCTCGCCGACGAGGGGGATGAACTCCTTGCCGGTGACGGCGATGCCCATCGCCTTGATGTTCTCCTGTAAAAACGGGTCGAGCTCCTCGATGACGATGAGCCGCTTCACCCCGGCGGCGAACTCGCGTATCAGCTTCTCCGGCAGCGGCCAGGTCATTCCCAGCCGCAGGAAAGAGGCCTCCGGGAAGACCTCCCGCGCGTAGGTATAGGCGATGCCGCTGGTGGCGATGCCGATGTCTTTTTTGTTCCAGATAATCTGGTTGAAGGGGAAGGTCTCCGAGTAGGCCGCGAGCCTCTTGAGGCGCTCCTCCATGAAGGCGTGGCGGGGCAGGGCGTTGACCGGCAGCATGACGTATTTCTTCATGTTGTAGTGGAAGGCCGCCTGCGGGTTCTTCACGGCACGGGTGCGACCGGCGTCCACCACCGACTTGGAGTGGGCGATGCGGGTGGTGGTGCGCAGCAGCACCGGCGTATCGAACTCCTCGCTGATATCGAAGGCGTAAGCCATCAGGTCGTAGGCGTCCTGGCTGTCGGCGGGCTCCAGCATGGGCACCTTGGCCAGCCGCGCGTAATGGCGGTTGTCCTGCTCGTTCTGGGAGGAGTGTATCTGCGGGTCGTCGGCGGTAACCACCACCAGCCCCCCCACGACGCCGGTGTAGGAGGCCGCCATGAAGGGGTCGCTGGCCACGTTGAGGCCCACGTGCTTCATGGAGACCATGGTGCGCGCCCCGGCGTAGGACGCCCCCATGCCCACCTCCATGGCCACCTTCTCGTTGGTGGACCACTCGGCGTAGATGTCCTTGAAGCGGGCGAGGTTCTCCAGTATCTCCGTGGAGGGCGTGCCGGGGTAGGCGGCGGCCACCTGCACGCCGGCGTGATAGGCCCCCAGCGCCAGCGCCTCGTTACCGGATAGTAATTGCAGAGTCTTTTCCATTTTCCTTAACGCATTTCAATATATATTTCTGATATTTCTACGCAGTAGCCTTGTTTCTTTTCTTCTGTTGTTCCATTTTACCATAAAGTACCCCAAAGAACAATCGCCGCGGCTATCTTTTTCTTCACCTCTTTATCCCCCAAATATGGATGGCGTTATGGACGCTCTTTGAAGCTAATGCCATGTTGCTTTTTTCAAAAAAGTTGTGGTATACTACCGCAGTGCCGAAAATCCCTGTATCTCAATATATAGTACTCTCGGCACGCCAACCGCGAACAATCGTTAGGGATAGTCAGGGGAACAGTTGCTAGCGAATTACGGACTAATCGGGCTGTTTTTCATCGTCGTCATTGCCTTCACCCTGTTAATGGTGGTTATCCCCATTGCCCTGAGATACGTCAAGCTCGTCCCCAATAACCCCAACCCCATCAAGAACTCCATCTTCGAGTGCGGCATGGAGACCATCGGCAAGACCTGGGTGCAGTTCAATTTCCACTACTACTTCTACGCCCTCATCTTCCTGGCCATCGACGTGCTCGTCATCTTCCTCTATCCCTGGGCGGTGCAGTTCCGGCAGCTGGGCCTCGCCAGCCTGGTGGTCGTGCTCATTCTCGTCGGCATCGTCCTCGTCGGCTATCTTTACGCCTGGAAAAAGAAGGTTCTTGAATGGAAATAAGCAGCGATAAGGAATATATCTACACCTCTTCCGAGCTGGACCGCCAGGAAGGCGCCCTCATCGAGGAGGTCAAGGCCGGGGCGGGCGAGTCCGTCCCCGACCCCGACGCCTGGCTGGAGGAAGACGCCAAGCGCAATATCGTGCTGACCTCCATAGACATGGTGCTCAACTGGGCACGGCGCTCGTCATTGTGGCCGGTCATCTGCTTCCCCGCCTGCTGCGCCTTCGAGTTCATCGCCGCCGAAGGCCCCCGCTTCGACATGTCCCGCTTCGGCATGGAAATCCTGCGGGCCTCCCCCCGCCAGGCCGACCTGATGATTACCGCCGGCACCCTCACCTGGAAGATGGCGCCCGTCGTACGGCGGATTTATAACCAGATGCCGGAGCCGAAATGGGTCATCGCCATGGGCGCCTGCGGCGTCTCCGGCGGTATCTTCCGCTCGTCTTATGCCGTGGTGCCGGGCTATAACAAGATTATCCCGGTGGACGTCTACGTCCCCGGCTGCCCGCCCCGCCCCGAGGCCCTTATTTACGCCGTGCAGCTGCTGCAGAAGAAGATAGCCCGGGAGCACCCCATGCCCGACCCGTGCGAGCTAATCCCCAAAGGGGTGAAGCGATGACGCAGGTCTACGCCGTGAAAGACCTGGCCGCCCGGCTCGAGGAGCGATTCCCCGGCAGCCTGGAGGAGAGCGACGGCGACAGCCTGGTGGTCAGGGCGGGCTCGCTGCTGGCGGTGATGGCCTACCTCAAGGACACCGTGGGGCTGGAGTTCGATTACCTCAACTACATCACCGCCGTCGATTATTACAGCTATTTCGAGGTCGTCTACCAGCTGACCTCGCTGACCCATAATCACACTGTGGTCGTCAAGACCCGGTGCCAGGGGCGTAATAACCCCTCCGTCCCCTCGGTCACCGGGCTGTGGGGCGGGGCGGACTTCCAGGAGCGGGAGATTTACGACCTCATGGGTATCGGCTTCAAGGGACACCCCAACCTCAAGCGCATCTTCCTCTGGGAGGGCTTCCCGGGGCACCCGCTGCGAAAGGACTTCGTGCCGTGACCACCACCGAGATGATGACTTTAAAGACCGAACCTTTCGTGCTCAACTTCGGGCCGGTGCACCCCTCGACGCACGGCGTCTACCGCATGCGGGCGACCCTGGACGGCGAGGTCATTTTAGACATCGAGCCGGTGGTGGGCTACCTGCACCGCGGCATCGAGAAGCTGGCCGAGGAGCGGACTTTCTCCGGCTTCATCCCCCTCACCGACCGGTTGGACTACATCTCCCCGATGAGCAACAACCTGGCCTACTGCCTGGCGGTGGAGAAGCTGGCCGGCATCAAGATACCGGAGCGGGGCGAATACCTGCGCGTCATCATGGCCGAGCTGCAGCGCCTGGCCAACCACTGCGTGGCCGTCGGCTCCTTCCTCAACGACTGCGGCGCCTACTACACCCCCTTCATGTACACCTTCCGCGAGCGGGAAAAAATCGTCGACCTCTTCGACATGGTCTGCGGCCAGCGCCTCACCTATAACTACATGCGCATCGGCGGCGTCAGCCAGGACATCCCGGAGGAGTTCCTGCCGGCGCTGAAGAAGCTCGTCAAGCAGCTTGCCCGCTTCATCGAGGAGTACGAGCGGCTGCTCAAGCAGAACGAGATTTTACTGGCGCGCACCAAGGGCGTCGGCATCCTCAGCCGGGAGACGGCCATCAACTGCGGCATCAGCGGCCCGGTGGCCCGCGCCTCCGGCGTGGCCTGGGACCTGCGTAAGGCCGACTCCTACTCCGTCTACGACCGCTTCCAGTTCGATATCCCCGTCGGCGAGGCCGGCGACAGCTACGACCGCTACCGCGTGCGCATCGAGGAGATGCGCCAGAGCCTGCGCATCATCGAGCAGGCGGTCAAGGACATCCCCGGCGGGCCGGTGCGGGCCGAGCTGCCCCACCTCATCCGCCCCCCCAGGGGGGAGGCCTACGGGCACCTGGAGGCCCCCAAGGGCGAGCTGGGTTTTTACATCGTCTCCGACGGCTCCATCGCCCCCTACCGCTGTCACATCCGGCCCACCAGCCTCATTAACCTCTCCGCCCTGCGCGAGATGGTCAAGGGCTGGAAGGTGGCCGACCTGATTGCCATCTTCGGGAGCATCGATATTACCATGGGCGAGGTTGACCGATGACTTTCTGGCCGGGCAACTACTGGTGGCACTGGCTGTTCTATGCCGCGGTCATCATCGTCTTCGTGCTGCTGATGGTCATGGGGGCGATATATTTTGAGCGCCGTGGCCTGGGCCGCATGCAGTCGCGGCTGGGACCCAACCGCACCGGGCCCTTCGGCCTGCTCCAGCCTGTCGCCGATGCCGTCAAGGTGCTGCTCAAGGAGAACCTCGTCCCGGACAAGGCCGATAAGCTCGTCCACTGGCTGGCCCCGGTGGTTGCCTTCGCCCCGGTGTTGATGATTTTCGCGGTGATACCCTTCCAGAACGGGGCTCTCCTGGCCGACCTCAACATCGGCATCCTCTTTATCGTCGCCGTCAGCTCGGTGGCCACCATCGGCGTCTTCATGGCGGGGTGGGGCTCCTCCAACAAGTACTCCCTGCTGGGGGCCATGCGCAACGTGGCCGCCGTGGTCAGCTACGAGATGCCGCTGGCGCTATCGGTCGTCGCCACGGTGCTGGTGGCCGGGACGATGTCGATGAACGGCATCGTCCAGGGGCAGACAATCCCCTATATTTTACTGCAACCACTGGGCTTTTTGATTTTCTTCGCCGCCGGCTGTGCCGAAATCAACCGCTCCCCCTTCGACCTCATGGAGGCCGACCAGGAGCTGGTGGCCGGTTTCCACACCGAGTACTCCGGCATGAAGTTCGCCATGTTCTACCTGGTGGAGTACGCCGAGGCCATTGCCATCTCCGCCATCATCACCACGCTTTTCCTGAGCGGCTGGAAAGGCCCCTGGCTGACGCCCTGGCTCTGGTTCATCATCAAGGTGTTCGTCGTCTTCTTCCTCATGATATGGACGCGGGCCACTTTCCCGCGCGTCCGCATCGACCAGCTCATGGCCTTCGCCTGGAAGTTCCTCTTCCCGCTGGCGCTCATCAACCTGTTCGTCACGGCGGCGCAGGTGCTGGTCTGGCCTGACGGCCTGCCCTGGTACGTCATCTTCATCAATTTCGCCATCATGGGCATACTGATACTGGCCTGGTCAAAATTATTCAAGTTAGGATTGGGACGCAGTGAAGTTTGAACGTTTCGGGCTGGGGCTGCTCAAGGGCATGACGGTGACGCTGCGCAACCTGCTGCGCCATCCCACCGTCAACCAGTTCCCGGAGCAGCGGCTCAATATCTCGCGGCGGACGCGCGGCAACGAGCTGGTCTGGAGCCGCGAGCGCTGCACCGGCTGCGGCACCTGCGCCAAGACCTGCCCCCAGGGCGCCATCGTCATCGAGACCTCGGTCAACATGACCGATAACAAGTACGAGGTGGATAAGTACCAGGTGGATACCGGATACTGCATCCAGTGCGGCCTCTGCGTGGAGGCCTGCCCCTACGATGCCCTGTTCATGGGCTATGCCTTCGAGCGGGCCCAGTACCGGCGCGGCGACCTCGTCCAGAGCGACGACGCCCTCCTGGAGTCGCCCGAGCGGCCGGCCAGCGGCTATTACCACCCCGACGTGGCCAGCAAGCTACCGCGGCAGACGCTGCTCGTGGATAAAATCGTGGAGAAGAGGAAATAATGGGACTGGCGGCAGCCTTCTGGATAATGGCCATCGTGGCCGTGGCGGCGGCCATCGGCGTGGTGTTCCTGCGCAACGTCTTCCGGGCGGCGCTGGCCCTGATACTCTGCTTCATCACCGTGGCCGGGCTCTATATCACCCTCAGCGCCGACTTCCTGGCGGCGGTGCAGATTCTGGTCTACGTGGGCGCCATCTCGGTGCTGATTATCCTGGCCATCATGATGACGCGGGACGTGCAGAAGGGCAGCCCGGCCAACCGACGGATGCGCCTGCCCGCCCTGGTCGTGGCGGCGGCCCTGCTGGGGATTATGATTTATACCGTCACCAAGACGGCCTGGCAGGTTTCCGCCGAGGCACCGCTGACGCCGACGACGGTGCCGCTGGCCGGCAAGCTCTTCGGCGAGAACGGCTTCATCCTGCCGGTGGAAATCGCGGCGATGCTCATCCTGGCCGCCATCCTGGGGGCCATCGTCATCGCGAGGGAGAAATAAGATGGAAATCGGGCTGACGCATTAT
>DAOUEH010000190.1:0-25417 GCA_034430635.1 Dehalococcoidales bacterium
AACCCCTGGACGCCGGCGGTCTCGGTGGTCTTCGGGCTCTCCGTGGCGCTGAAGATGATTCTCAAGGAGGGTATCCAAAGCGTCTTCGCCCGCCAGAAGCGTATCGGCCAGATGACGCGCGACGGCGTTAAGGCCCTGGGCCTGTCCGTCTTCGCCGAGGCCAGGCACGCCTCGAACACGGTTACCGCCGTGGCTATACCCGAGGGCGTCGACGGCAAGAAGCTGCGGCAAATCATGCAGAGCGAGCACGGCATCGTCCTGGCCGGCGGCCAGCAGCACCTCGACGGCAAGATATTCCGCATCGGCCACCTGGGCCTGGTCACCGAGGCCGAAATCAAGGAGCTGCTGGCGGCGCTCAAGGCCACCCTGCCCAGGGTGGGCTTCGGCGGCTAAAAGGGTTATAATATCGCCGGGGAAGGTATATGGCGGATAAAAAGAAAAGGGTACTGATCACCGACTCCGTCTCCGAGGAGGGCATTAAAGTCCTTCGCAAGGAGGCGCAGGTGGACGTCAGGGTCGGCCTCGAGCCGGACGAGATAATCGCCATCATCGGGGGTTACGAGGCCCTGATGGTACGCAGCCAGACGCGGGTCACCGCCCCTATCATCGAGGCGGGCAAGAAATTACAGGTAATCGCCCGGGCCGGGGTCGGCATCGATAACGTCGACGTGGAGGCCGCCACGCGCTGCGGCGTCGTCGTCGTCAACGCCCCCACCGGCAATACCGTCTCGGCGGGTGAGCATACCATCGCCCTGCTGCTGGCCTCGGCGCGCAATATCCCCCAGGCTAATGCCTCGCTGAAGAGCTGCGCCTGGCGCCGCAACGACTTCATCGGCACCGAGCTGCGCGGCAAGACGCTGGGCATCATCGGGCTGGGCAATGTCGGCTCGGAGGTGGCCCGGCGCATGCAGGGTTTCGATATGCGCCTGCTCGGCGTCGACCCGCTGGTAGCTACCGAGTACGCCCAGAAGCTCCAGGTGGAGCTCGTCGAGTTCAGGAAGCTCCTTCAGGAATCGGACTTCGTGACCCTGCATCTGCCGCTGACGCCGCAGACACGGAATATAATCGGGGCCAGGGAGCTGGCTATGATGAAGCCCACCGCCCGTATTATCAACTCGGCGCGGGGCGGCCTCATCGACGAAGCGGCCCTGGTCAAGGCCATCCACGAGAAGAAGCTGGCCGGGGCGGCCATCGACGTCTTCGAGAAGGAGCCCTGCACCGAGAGCATCCTCTTCGGCGAGGAGAACATCATCGTCACGCCCCACCTGGGGGCATCCACCGCCGAGGCGCAGGTCATGGCGGCCCGCGACGTCGCCGAGCAGATTGTGGACATCTTCAAGGGGCTGCCGGCGCGCTCGGCTATCAACGTCCCCTACATCCCCTCGGAGACGATGGTGGCCCTGGCGCCCTACCTCAAGCTGGCCGGGGTTATCTGCAAGCTCCTCTACCGGCTGGCCGAAGGTCAGGCCAAGTCCATCCGTATCAAGTACGAGGGCGATATCGCCGGCTACGAGACCAATGCCCTCAAGGCGGCCGTCGTCGGGGGGCTGCTCGAAGGGCTCAGCGAGGAGCGGGTCAACATCGTCAACTGCAACGTCATAGCCGCCCGCCGCGGCCTGACCGTTATCGAGGAGAAGGAGGCCTCCTGCGCCAACTACGCCAGCCTGCTCTCCGTGGAGATGACCACCACCCAGGGGCTCTACGCCGTGGCCGGGACCGTCCGGCAGGACGAGCTGCACATCGTACGCATCAAGGAATACTGGCTGGATATCGTCCCCGCACCGGGGTCGTTCTTCCTCTTCAGCGACCACCTCGACCGCCCCGGCTTCATCGGGGCCATCGGCAAGATAACCGGCGACGCCGATATCAATATCAGCTCCATGCACCTGGGACGTCTCAAGCGGCGGGGGCAGGCCCTGCTGGTGCTGACCCTGGACGAGCCCCTCCCCGAAGAGGTGCAGCAGCGGATACTGGCCATACCGGACGTTTATTCGGTGAAGATGGTGGAGCTTTAGGTTTTGCTTTAGCCGGGGTGATTTATTGCCTCACCCCCTGTATCCCCCTCTCCAAACTCAACATCAGAACAAGCCCTTGATATTCTGTTTGTAGAGGGGGAATGGGTATAAAAAGAGGGGCTTCGCCCCTCTTAAACACCCCGTGGGGGATGGGGTGAGATACTGCGGGCTAAGCCGAGGATGTTGAGGGCGGCCTGGGTGGGAATAGATAACACCTCACTCAAACATTATCACGTTCCGGAGCGCCTTGCCCTTCTCCACCGCCTCGATGGCCTCGTTGATTTGCGAAAGTTTATAGCGGGCGGTGATAAGCTCGTCCAGCTTGAGGATGCCCGCCTTGTAGAGCTGCACCATTTTGGGTATGTCCTCGCTCAGGTTAACAGAGCCCATGTAGGCGCCGGCCAGCGTCCTTTCGTCCTTGACAAAGGCCAGCGGCGAGACGCTCAGCATTGCCTTGAAATCGGGCAGCCCCACGATAATCGTCGTGCCGTTGGGGGCGGACATGCCGAACCCCTGCTCGATGGCCGGCACGCTGCCGACGGTGATGAAGACGTACTTCGCCCCCCGGCCGCCGGTAAGCTCCCGCACCGCCGCGACGACGTCCCCTTTGGCGGAGTTGACCGTATGGGTAGCCCCGAAGACCTTGGCTGCCTTCAGCTTTTCATCCGAGATGTCCACGGCGATGACCGGATAGGCCCCGGAGATAGCCGCCCCCTGGATGGCGTTGAGGCCCACACCGCCGGTGCCGATGACGACGCAGCTGCTCATCACCTCCACCCTGGCGCGGTTGACCACCGCCCCGAACCCGGTGATGACGCCGCAGGCTAAAAGCGAGGCCCGGTCGAGCGGCATATCGGCGGGCAGCTTCACCACCTGCGACTCGTAGAGTATCGTGTATTCGGCGAAGCTGCCGATACGGGTCATCTGGCCGATTGACTGCCCTTTTTTGTTTTTATAGGGGCTTTCCTTATCGCGCGGCCAGACCGTTTCGCACATGTGGGGCCTGCCCTCCTTGCAGGGCGGGCACTGGCCGCAGGAGACGAGCAGCGAGGCGACCACCGGGTCGCCCTTTTTTACCGAGGTGACGCCACCGCCGACCGCCTCGATGTACCCCGCCGACTCGTGCCCGGGGATAAAGGGCAACGGCTCGGGAATCTCGCCCCGGATGAAATGAATGTCGCTGTGGCAGACGGCCGTCGCCGCCAGCCTCACCTTCACCTCCCCCGCCAGCGGCGGTCTGATGTCGATATCCTCAATCACCAGGGGTTGGCCGTATTCGTAACAGACCGCAGCCTTCATGGTCGCCTCCTTTTTACGCTGCATATTAGCCGTTTACCAGTTTATTTCCCCGGCGGGTTAAAGTCAAACGGCCCACCGCCGCTTTTTTGACAAAGGCCAGGCCGCCGCCATATCATGGGAACGACCCCCGGGTGATACCCCGGGGCGCGGAAGGAGAGAACCGATGAAGAAAACGCCGGTACTGAACATCGTCGCCACCGACTGCCCGGCCGCCAAAGAGGCGGCCTTCAACAAATGGTATAACGAGGTGCACATCCCACTGCTCATGAAATACAAGGGGATTACGCGGGTGACCCGCTACCAGCTGATGGGTGAGACACCGGGCCAGGCCAGGTACCTGGCCTGCTACGAGTACGAGGACGAGGCGGCCATGGCGGCCCAGCAGGCCAGCCCCGAGTTCGCCGCCGCCATCGCCGAGATGCAGGAGTCATGGCCGGAGGGCAGCTTCGAAATCAAGTGGATGGCGTCCTACCTGCCGCTAAAGACCTGGGAGAGATAATCCCGGTGTTCCCCGGCGTGGAGATAGAAGAATTTACCTTTTATTAGTCCCTGACGGGGACTATTATGGAAGTCATGACGGGTATGACGACGGGTTTCTGGAGTTCCGCGGCAACGTTCCGGAGATGCACGCTGGAGAAGGCCTCTTTCGTCCTCCTCAGCCAGTTCGACCTGGCCCTTACCCTGCTGGCCATGCAGCTGGGCCTGCACGAAATCAACCCCCTGATGAGGCTCCTCCTCGACGTGCCGGCGCTCCTCGTGCTCTTCAAACTGGCCATACCGTTGCTGATTGCCTGGTTGATTCCAGGGCGGCTCCTCCTGCCCTCCATCGCCCTCCTCGCCGCCGTCGCCGTCTGGAATATCAAAGAGCTGTTTGTCTTCTTTATGTAAATCCCCTAGCGGGCCGCGGCCGTCACCAGCGACGGCTCCGGCGGGCAAGGCGTTCCCATCGTCTCCAGGTAGAGCCGGGCGGCGCTTACCCGGAGGTGCTTGGTATTGTAATCTGGGTCGGCCTTGAGCTTGGAGTACATGCTGTTGAGATGATGCTCCACCGTCTTGATATCTATAAATAACGTATCGGCAATGGAAGAATTGGTATACCCCTGCGAGAGCAGGCTGAGGATTTCCATCTCCCGCGTGGTGAGCTGCTTGAGGAAGGGGCATTCCGGTTTCCCGGCGAACATAATCGTCGCCAGCGGCGGGTCGAGGATTACCTGACCCTGGCTGACGGCCACAATCGTCCGGCAGAGTTGGTCTACCTTGTCGAGTGATTGTTTCAGGAAGAGCGCCATGCCGCTCTGACCGCAGAGGGCCAGCTTTCGCAGCATCTCGATATCCTGGGAAGTATAATATACAATTAAAATGACTATCCCCATTTCGGGATAGTCATTTCTGATTTTCTTCAGCTCCTCGATGACGATATTATCAACCTTGCGTACGCTCAATAAAAGCACATCGGGGTGGAGCTCCCCTATGGTTCGCCCCATACTCCTCAGTTCTTCGGCGTCGGAGACCTTGAGTATCTCAATGTTGGAGCGTGCCGGCAGCACGTAGCTGTACATCTCGCGGTAGATCTCCTGCTCCTCCAGTACATATAGGTTTACGGCCTCTGGCTCTGTCTTTGTCTGTGTCATATTTTTGCCTTTACCTCTATTTATTTATGCTCCGCGCCAGCCTTGAACAACCCCCTCCGTGCCTGATTATTTCTCTATGATTCTATGACTCATTTATAAAGAGAATAGTAAAGTTTCATAAACATAACATTAATATCTATTAATTATCCGTTACGTTTTGCCATCTGGCATATTACCGGGCCTGCAAATTATCATATTTGCTCTAGATTCTGCCATCTCCGTCCCCGACTGTCATATAAGGTTAACACCCAAATCGTCTTAGGAAATTCTTGATTTTAAATATGGATAGATTCCCCCATGGATTATTGGGCCAACGCAAGCCCAAGATTGGGGATTGTCTGGTGTTCACCGCCGGATGCTCGCGGTAGGCTGGAACTAACCATTCCTTTTATAAGGAGAAAACCGTGCTGCGCAGACTTTTCAGGAGGCTCCACCGCGACCAGCCCGGCATCACCGGCCTGGAAACAGCCATCATCCTCATCGCTTTCGTCATCGTCGCCTCGGTCTTTGCCTATGTGGCGCTTTCGGCCGGTCTCTTCTCCACTCAGAAGGCCAAGGAGGTCATCCACGCCGGTCTCAAGGAGAGCGGCAGCACCCTGGAAGTCAAGGGCAATCTCTACGGCAAGATGGTGGATAGTGTCCTCACCGAGGTCTATTTCACCGTGGCGATTACCTCGGGGGGAGAGTCCATAGACTTTACCGATACGTCCAACTCCACCAATGTAGTCATCATAACCTACAGCGACGCTTATCAGATAGTCCCCTCGGTCAACTGGACGATGACCCCGCTGAATACGATTGATGAAGATAACATGCTGGACGTAAACGAGCTCTTCCAGATTAACGTGGATCTGAGTTCGATTAGCGCCAATATTTCCCAGGACCAGAAACCCGGGCCCTACCATACCTTCCAGCTGGAGCTGAAACCTCCCGTGGGTGCCGTGCTCGTTCTGGAGAGGACTCTGCCTGCCCGGGTGAACCAGATTGTCAATCTCTACTAAAGCGAATGCCTCCGCTTAAGTATGCACAGGAATACACGTAAACCGATTACCCGTTACCCCGGGGAGGCAAATCTCCGCTAAGGAGGCCCGATGCTAATGTGAAGAAAACAGGAAACCATACCATATAAAAAATGCCAGTAATGGAAGGGGGGTGATGTCCACAGTAAATAAACGAATATTCATGGTAATGGAAATAATCTTCTCAACTTGAGGAAGAACCATTCACAAAGGAGGATAAATGTTAAACAGGTTTTTCAAACACGAAAAAGGTATCACCGGGCTGGAGACCGCCATCATCCTGATTGCCTTCGTCGTGGTCGCGGCGGTCTTCGCCTACACCGCCCTGTCCGCCGGTCTTTTCTCCACCCAGAAGAGCTCCGAGGCGGTCTATTCGGGCCTCAAGGAAGCCCAGAGCACCCTGGAGCTCCGGGGCGGCGTTATCGCCAAGTCCCATACGGTCGGCGCCAGCGGCACTGTCGGTCAGATTAGCTTCATCGTAGCCAACGTGCTCGGTGGCGCTGCCGTCGACTTTAGCCCTCCGACAGGGAATACCTCCACCAACGACGGGACGGCCGATACGTCCGTCAGCACCAACGTGGTCGTCATCAACTACCATGATGAAGAGCAGGAGGTAGACAACCTCTACTGGACGATCGACAAGCTGGGTAACGCCGATGCCGATAACCTGCTGGAGGCAAGCGAAAGGTTCGAAATCACGGTAGGCAACAGCGCCAATGGTACCGGTGGCGGCAATCTCTACGATGCTCTCGGCACCCCCCTTACCGCCAAGACTACCTTCAACCTGGAGGTACTCACCCCCACGGGTGCCGTGCTGACCATCGAGCGCACCACTCCCGCCTACATCGATACTATCATGAACCTGCGCTAGCATCCCGGTAAATAGTAAAAAGGAGGAAACAGGACAATATGATCCGCAAAATGTTACACATGCATAAGGGGCAGCGAGGCATCACCGGGCTGGAGACCGCCATCATCCTGATTGCCTTCGTCGTGGTCGCGGCGGTCTTCGCCTACACCGCCCTCTCCGCCGGCCTCTTCTCCACCCAGAAGAGCTCCGAGGCGATCTATTCGGGCCTCAAGGAAGCCCAGAGCACCCTGGAACTCAAGGGGGCAGTTACCGCCACGGCTAACATCACCGGCGACGAAGGCACCGGCCGAATCCAGCAGATAAACTTCATCGTCTCCAACGTGCTCGGCGGCGAGCCTATCGACTTCGCCCTGCCGACGGCCAACGGCACGACCGGCTTCGCTACCACCAACAGCAACAACAAGGTAGTCATCAACTACGTCGACGAGGACCAGACCGTCAACGACCTCTTCTGGACCATTACCAAGCTGGGGAACTGCGACGACGACTACCTGCTGGAGAATAACGAGAAGTTCAAGGTTACCGTTGGCAGCAACACCTGCAACCTGATGGAGGCCCTCGGCGCCACCCATTTCCTGACGGCCAACAAGAAGTTCAGCTTAATGGTACAGACACCTATCGGCGCCGTACTGGAAATTGAGCGCACCATGCCGGCCTACATCGACGACATTGTCAATCTGCGCTAGCAAGTAATCCGTTAGCGTAAGCTCCGGGTGGGGGCACCGACCACTCCCCCACCCGGGGCCGGCTTGATTAAAGTGGGTGCTGCCCGCTTCCTGAAGCTGTGGGGGATGCGGCTGACAGCTAGAAGCATCCGCTCCGGAAGGAATAATGGAGGTCTGTCGTGGACAAGGCCATAACTACAGTCCTACTCATCATAGCGGGGGTTGTATGTATGATATTCGTCTTTAACAGCATTTACCCGGTGGTAAACCGCTCCAGCCAGGCTATGGTGAGCATGGCCGAGCAGGTTGACGAGCGCATGAAGAGCCGCATCAACATCGTTCATGCGGCGAACTCGGCCAACCGCACCTTTGTCTACCTCTGGGTAAAGAACGTGGGCACCCAGCGCATCACCAATATCGACGACAGCGACCTGTTCTTCGGCCAGGAGGATGACTTCGAGCGCGTCGCCTACGTGGGCGATGCCGGGGAGAACTATCCCCGGTGGGCCTTCGACCTGGAGAATGACAGCGAGTGGCAGACCAGCGCCACCCTGAAGATTACGATTGAGTACAGTTCCGACCCCGGTGCCGGGACATATTATGCCAAATTTATTATACCCATCGGCCTGTCCGATGAATACTATTTCAGCATGTGACGGAGTGAATGATGGAGACCGCCCTGATATCAATAATATGTATCGCCCTGGTGGTATTCGGCGGGATGACCATGTCCCAGGGGTTCATGACGTCGGTCGATGCCTCCACCGCCGGGCTCGAGGAGGTAGGCCAGCGGGACGAGACCATCATGAGGACGGAGCTGACTACCATCAGCGCCACCATGCCCGACGACGATACGCTGGAGGTGACACTGGAGAACACCGGCGGCACCAAGCTGGCCGATTTTGAAAAGTGGGATGTCATCGTGCAGTACTACGATAGCGGCAGCGCCTATTACACTACCTGGCTCCCCTATACCGGCGGGGCGCCGTCCGCCAACCAGTGGACGGTGGCCTGGATACACCTCAACGGGGCCGCCGAGGTATTCGAGCAGAATATACTCAATCCCGGGGAGCAGGTGATGATACAGGCGGAGCTCAACCCGGCCGCGGGCGCCGGCAGTACCAATATGGTAATCGTGGCCACGCCCAACGGCATCCCGGTCTCCGCCCACTTCTCGCCGTAGCGGGGACGTAATAAATGGGAGTACGAAACTAATTACCCAGAACGAAGGTACCAGGAAAATAGCTAGAAACCGGGTGTAACGAGGGAGCAATAATTAAGGAGCGGGGTGTATGGCGACACTGGTCGTCTCGATAATGTGTATAGCGCTAATCATACTGGGAGGCATGATGATGTCCCAGGGCATCCTCACGTCGGCGGATACCGCTGCCGTCAGCGTCGAGGAGATAAGCGACCGGGAGAGTGAAATAGCCAGGACAGACGTGACGGCGCTCCGCGCCGACTACCTTTCCTGGTCCGACCTCTTGCGTGTCACCATCGCCAACGATGGCCAGACCAAGCTGGCCAGTTTCGATAAGTGGGACTTAATCGTCCGTTACTACGATAGCGGCGATGCCTACCATGCCGAATGGTTGCCCTATACCACAGGGAACCTGAGCACCAACGAGTGGCAGAAGGCCAGAATCGGGCTGGGCGGCCCCACGGAGTACTTCGAGCCCGGCATCCTCAACCCTCAGGAGGAGCTCGTCCTCCTCGCCAGTCTCAGCCCCCTCCCGAAGAACGCCACTACCGGCGATATTACTATCGCCACCCCCAACGGCGTTTACGATTCCATCGTCTTCACCAACCCCGGTTACGCCCTGCTTACCCCCCACTCCGAGAACACGACCATCTCCGGCCAGGACTATTACCAGATGGAGGAAGCCACCCCCGCCGACGGCACGGCCGCCATCTTCTACGAGGAGTACATCAAGAACGAGAGCGGCCGTAAAATCCTCTACAACGCCGACGACCCCTCCCGCCAGGCCAGGCATGTGTTTTCCCTGATAGGCATCGAGGAAATCCCGATGTCTACCTGGACGGTGTACTACCGCTGCTACGCCTATGGAGGCGGCTTCTTCCCGCGTATAGACAAGGACGTCCGTTTCAGCATCGATATTCTGGTGAGACAGGCCGATGGCACGGTGAGAGAACTCATTGACGATTTCGCCGCCGAGGCCTTTCTCAATAAGGGGGAAG
This sequence comes from Dehalococcoidales bacterium, assembly GCA_034430635.1. Classification (GTDB taxonomy): domain Bacteria; phylum Chloroflexota; class Dehalococcoidia; order Dehalococcoidales; family RBG-16-60-22; genus DAOUEH01. The sequence goes on from DAOUEH010000190.1 coordinate 9,700, forward strand.
AGGGTTTCTGGATGACCAAGAGCACCACCTATGACTTCCCCGGCTACACGGTGGTCGACGAAAACGACTACCTGGAGATTGACTATTACGTCGAAACCAATGCCGGGCCGAATGGCGAATACGGTTACCTGCAGCTGCTCGTGGACGACAGCACCGTATCCGATAACGAGCGTACCCGCATTACCGGCTGATAAGAGCAAATTATGATTAAAGCGTTACGACAACTATTTAAGAAAGACGCCAAGGGCAAGCGCTTCGGTAAGCGCATGATGAGCTTTGATATGCTCTATCAGATATCTTACATGTCCACCATCGCCGCCGCCGGCGTACCCCGCGACCAGATTTTCGAGCGCTCGGCCGGGCTGCAGTGCTCCTCCGCGGAACATTTCAAGAAGATAGAGCTGGCCCGCCAGCGGCTCAAGTACGATTATGCCCGCGCCTGCCGCGCCGTGGGCGAGCCCCTCAAGGAAGGCGAGATAAAGGGCCTGCTGCTGCGGTTCTCCTCCTCACTTATCTCCGGCGAGCCGGAGGCTGATTTCCTCACCAGGGAGGCCGCCAGCCGCGCCGAGGACTACGAGAACGAGTACGGCCGGAGCCTGGAGGTCCTCAAGATGTGGACGGACGCCTACGTATCGCTCATCCTTTCGGCGGTGCTGGTGGTGGTCATCGGCATCGTCTCCACGATGATATGGAAAATCGAGACCTCCCTCATCATCGCCATGGCCTTTACCTCCATCGCCACCACGGCCGTGGGGGTCTGGCTTATCTGGCTCGTCTCGCCCAAGGAGTCCATGGTGCTGCGCTGGGCGGGCTCCCGCGAACAGCGCACCGGGCGCCGGCTCTTCAAGTTCATCATGCCCCTCGCCGTGGGCATGGCCGCCATGCTCCTGCTCACCGGGCAGAACATGGGGCTGTCGTTGCTCATTATAGCGGCACTGGTCTTCCCCATCGGCTTCATCATGAACCTGGACGACCGGAAAATAGCCAAACGGGACAGCGAGGTGGGTACCTTCCTGCGCTCCCTGGGCAGCGTCTGCAACGCCCTGGGCACCACGGTAAACTCCGCCCTGGGCCGCCTCGACCTGGAATCCATTAATGTAATGAGGGTTTCGGTGAAGAATCTCCATACCCGGCTCAGCGCCGGTATCAAAGCAAAGCTGTGCTGGAGCAAGTTTATCGACGAGACCGGCAGCGAGCTTACCAACCGCAGCGTGGGCATGTTCTACGACGCCATCGAGGTGGGCGGCTCGGCCGGTCAGGCCGGGAAACACGCCGCCTCCTTCGCCGACCGTGTTTCCCGGCTCCGGGCGCGGCGCCGCACCGTGGCGGGCCCCTTCCGCTGGCTCTGCATCACCATGCATACCGCCGTGATCATAATCCTGATATTTATCACCGAAATCATCGTGGCCTTCGGGGGCATGGTGGGCAGCGCCCAGGAATCCATGCCCACCATATCCGGGGCGCCTTCGCTGAGCTCTTTCTCCAGCTTCAACCTGAGCGGCCTGGAGCTGATGCACCAGATGGTGCTGCCCCTGGTGCTGATATTTACCGTAGCCAACGCCATCGCCCCCACCCTGGCGGAAGGTGGCAGCAAATACAAGATTTTAAGCAATCTGGGAATTACGGCGGCCATCTCCGGCGTGAGCCTGATCGTCCTGCCCGTGATGGCCAGCGCCCTGTTCGTGTCCGTTTCCCAATTTTAAGGAGGCACCATGGATACAGAAGAGAAACTGAAAGAAGTCGAAGCCGAGTTCCAGGAAGTGCGGGATGAGCTGAAGGATATACTTTTCGATATCCGCACCTACCTCATGGAAGCGCTCTCGCCCATCCCCAACGACCTCGACCGGGAGAGACTTCGCGAAGAACTCGAGGGAGGAAGGGGGTAAACCGCCATGACGATGGAAAAGAAAATCGAGACTTTCGAGGAAGAAATCAAGCTGATGAAGGGGGAGATGAAGCAGTCCCTCTCCAGCGTCCGCGACTACCTGCTGAATATGGAGCTGCCTGCCTCCGAGTTCGCCGCCCTGCTGGCCGCCCTCGGCAACGAGGGAGGCGGTGATATCCAGAAAATCCAGCTGGAATCCGCCCTGGCCAAGAGCGCCCTGGACTCGGTACCGGCTGATGAGGCCCTGGAGGAAGGCGCCGGCGAGGGCGAGCCGGGCGAGCCGTCGCTCGATAACGAGCTGGATTCGCCGCCGGAGGACGAAGACCTCATCGACCTGGAGAAACCGTCCGAAGACGAAGCCGAGGTACTCCCCGAAGGCGGCTTCCCCGAGGCCGAAGATGAGTTCGGCCCCGAAGACGCCCTGGTCGACGACCAGCCCGCCGTCGGTGAAGAGGCGCCCTATCAGGAGGAGGCCGGCCTGCCCGGGGAATCGCGCCTGGATGAAGGCGAGGACGACGAATACGGGGCCTACGACGAAGAGGCCGAAGCGGACGAAGACGACAATCTCGCGCCGGTAGCCGGGCCGGGCGAAGAGGAGGCAGCGCCAATGGAATACGAGAGGGCGGCCGCGGCCGCCAGGGATTCCGTCCCCAAGGTAAACATGCTGGCGAACCTGATTGGCTGGATAGCCATGGCCAAGAAAGAGATCGGCGACGAGAATCTAAACACCCTCCTGGAGGTATACGGCATCAGCGGGTATCTCTCCCCCGAGCTGAAAGATGTCATCATCTATCTCTCCAGCATATCTTCGGACATGCTCGATGCCGCCGGCGGTGCCTGGGCCTGGAGCCAGTCGATGCTGTCGCTGCACGGTATCCTCACCGGCGGCGATGCCCCCAGCCACCCCGTGATACCGGCTTGGCAAAACGCCGAGAGCGAAGACCTGCCGGTGGAAGAAGAGATAATCGAGGTGGACAAGGCTAGGGAAGAGCCCATCAAACTCAAGCTCGTCCTCCCCGACGGCGACGGCAAGAGCCACGAGTTCTGTGTCAACCTCACTCCCGAGGCGACCGAGGATGAAGAGGAGGAGGCAGCGGCGCCCGTAAAACCTACCCAGGGGAGGAGAAAGTAATATGGCCGCAACACAGAAAAAGAGGGAATTTATTGTCACCGGCGTCCCGGAAGTTGATGAAAAGCTGGGCGGGGGTATCCCCCTGGGCTCTCTCTGCCTGGTCGAGGGCCATTCCGATGCCGGCAAGAGCGTGCTCTGCCAGCACCTCACCAACGGCACCCTGGTCACCGGCAAGATTGCCGTGGCCTACTACACCACGGAGAATAACGTGCGGAGCCTGGTCAGCCAGATGGACTCGCTGGCGCTGTACGTGCTGGATCACTTCCTGGCGGACCGGTTGCGTATTTTCCCGCTGATATTTCACGGCCAGGTGCCGGGGGGGCAGAAACCCTTCTACGTGCTGACACACCACTTCTCCCGCCTGCCCCAGGAGTTCAAACTGATTATCGTCGATTCCATCACCCTGCTCGTGGCGCACTCCAACCCCGTAGCCATCCTCGACTTCTTCTCCCGCTGCAAGGGGCTGTGCGACGACGGTAAGACCATCATACTGGTGGCCCATTCCTACGCCTTCGAGGAGGATATCCTCTCGCGAACCCGCTCACTGTGCGACGCGCGCTTCCGGCTCCGCCTGGAGCAGGTGGGCGCCAGCATGATAAAACTCATGGAGGTACTTAAGGTGCGCGGCGCGGAGCGCCCCACCGGAGATGTTGTCAGCTTCGACATTGAACCCAAGCTGGGAATGCGGATAATCCCGCTCGCTAAAGCTAAAGTCTAGGAGATTTGATGCTGCACCTGCCTTTTGATATCAGGCCCTGTCCGCAGGACTGCGGCACGGAATGCGGGACCGACCTGGATAGATGCCCCATATTCTCCGGGTTGCCGGCGGATTTTCAGGAGGCCTGCCGGGAATATCCGCACCTGCTGCAATACCTCGGCATGCTGCCGACGGACAAGATAGGTATACCGAAATACTATGAAAAGGTCAGCCGGAGCCTCAAGGGCACCAAGGACCCCAACCTGATATATAAAGTGGGCAGCGGCGTTTTCGTCCACATCCTGGCCAACCCCGAGGATATCCGTGATCACTATGTCGTCGTGGAACCCAGCCTCATCGACTCCCAGAGCGCCAACCTCGACGATATCGAGCTGCGCCTGGCCGACTTCGTCGAAGACCTCGAGGGCGTTGCCGAACCCTCCATGCGCCTCGAAATTATCATGAAAATCGTCGATAAGATGGTCTCCGTCTCCGATGCCAAGTCGGCCGGCGGGGTGGCCGTCAAGGAGCGGAGTAAGGGGAAGATGCGCCTGACCACCTTCCAGTATAACAGCCTCCGCTACCTGCTGCGGCGCAAGCTGGAGGGTATGGGCATCCTCAACCCGATGATACTCGACCCCAACATCGAGGACATCTCCTGCTCCGGCCTGGGGAGTATCTTCGTCGAGCACAAGGTTTTCGGGGGGCTGCAGGCCAGCATTGGCTTCGAAACGCACGAAGACCTGGATAAATTCGTCATCGAGCTGGCCGAAAGCATCAAGCACCCGGTGACCTTCCGCGAGCCCTGCGTGGACGCCACCCTGCCGGACGGCTCCCGTATCAATATCGTCTACGGCACCGACGTCTCCAAGCGGGGCTCTAACTTCACCATCAGGAAGTTCAGCGATACGCCGCTCTCCATCCTGGAACTCATCCAGTTCGGTGCCCTCAACTACGAGATGGCCGCCTATCTCTCCCTGATACTCCAGGAAGGGATGAATGTCTGGGTATCCGGGGAGACGGCCTCCGGGAAGACGACGCTGCTCAACGCCCTCACCACCTTCGTCCCGCCCGAGTCCAAGATTGTCAGCATCGAGGATACGCCGGAGGTGCAGGTGCCCCACCACAACTGGATTCGCGGCTGCACCCGCGGCTCCGATAAGCAGGCCGACGCCTCCGAGGTATCCATGTTCGACCTGCTCAAGGCCGCCCTGCGGCAGAGGCCCAACCTGATTATCGTCGGCGAGATACGCGGCGTCGAGGGGGCTGTCGCCTTCCAGGCGATGCAGACCGGCCATGCCTGCATGAGCACCTTCCACGCGGCCTCGGTATCCAAGCTCATCCAGCGTGTCACCGGCAACCCTATCAGTGTGCCCAAGACCTACGTGGACAATCTCAATGTCGTCGTCATCTGCCAGCAGGTGCGCCTGGCCAACGGCGGCCTGGCCCGCCGCCTCACCAGCATCAACGAAATCGTGAACTACGACTCTATCGCCGATTCCTTCTCCTTTATCGAGAGCTTCAGCTGGAACCCGGTGGACGATTCGTTCATCTTCCGCGGCTACCAGAACTCCTACCTGCTGGAGAACAAAATCGCCCCGCGGCGCGGCCTGTCGGAGGAAAAACGTCGGCAGATATACAAGCTGGTCAAGCAGCGCGCCGAAATCCTGCGGCGCATGCACGAGCAGGGCAAGACCAACTTTTACGAGGTCTACGCCATACTCTCCAAGGCCTACCGAGAGGGATATTTCCGCTAAGAATACAGGGAAGCGCGGCCGCAGCAAGGAGACGGCCGCCAAGGAGGTCAGCGATGAAATTTAAGGGTTTCAAATTTGGGAAGTCTAAAGACAAGGTGGAGGAAAAGCCCGCCGGAGCTAAAGCCAGCGACAACGTAGCCGCTGCCGCGGCAGCGGCCGAACCCAAGCCAGCCGGGCCGGCCGATGTCATCATCCCCGAGCTTACGGCCGATGACCCGCCTCCCCGGCCGCACGGGCCGCTGGGGGAGCTATCTGTCGAACCGGATGCTGTTGCGGGAGGCGCCGTCCTCGACGACGACGTGGACATCAGCGGCATTGTCGAGGACGGTGATGCCGACATTAATCTGAAAGAAGTGGGCAGCGCCGAGCCGGCACCAGTACCGCCGGAGCCAAAAGCGCCGGAGGTGAAACCGGCCGATGCCGGAGACTCGTTCTCAAGCCTCTTCAGCCAGGAAGAGGAGGAGGAGAACCCGCTGGCCAATCTCATTGCCTCCCTGCCCGATATCTCCGCCGGCGAGCTGCTGGATGACCTGAACGAAATCCAGGGAATCATGCGGGAGGGCCGCAAGTAGCGGCGGTGGTTTGAAGCTATGGCAGCTACCACCGGATTGACTGGGGGAATACCCCGATGAAATATGGGGGTATCATGGTTGCCCGCCGCGGGCCGCAGTAGTAGCCTGAAATTACCGGGTATAAATGAAAATGCCCGTACTATGCTCTTAGCGCCGCGGCCTAGACAGCATCTTTATCGCACGAGGAAAGACGATGATGAGGTTAAAACGCAACAAGAAACGCCTGTGGGCAAATAAACACCTGGGATTTATCATCGCCATCATGGCGGTCTGCTCCATTTTCTACTACTTACCCGTTATCGGGGGGCTGGCCGGGTGGACGGACTTTCAGAACTCCATGAACGGCCTCCACGACCTTTACGGCATAGATTTCCTGGGCCTGGTATTCTTTGCCCCGGTAATCTACGCCGCCTATGCCCTGGGGGTGATACCGGCCATCCTCAGCGCCCTGGTCGCCATGCTGGTGCTGCTGCCGCACGCCATCCTCATCGATACCTACCCCAACGCCCTCTTCAAGCCCACCGCCTTCGTCATTATCCTCAGCGCCGTGGGTGCCGTGGTGGCCATGCTGCAGAAGAGCGAGCAGCAGCACCGCGAGCGGATGCGGGAGATGAAATGCCTCTATCACATCGGCAAGGCGGCCGAGGAGTGCGAGTCCGTCGAGGGCTTCCTTACCAAGGCGGTGACCATAATCCCGCAGGCCATGCAGGAGCCGGCGGATACAAGCGTGCGCATCACCTTCCACGGCCAGTCTTACGAGAGCCCCGGCTTCCAGAAGTCCCTGAGCCGCATCTCGGAGCACCTCATGGTCGGCGGCTCGGCCATGGGCGTGGTGGAGATTTACTCCAACCGCTCTAATCCCTATCTGAAGAAACGCAATCACCTCACCAAGACCCTCGCCGAGAGAATCGGCGGGGCTATCCGGCAGCTGGAGCTGGAGCAGTCGCTCCAGGGCTATTACGTGCAGCTGGAGGACGAGGTGGACGACCGCACCCGCGACCTGGAGCAGGTGCAGGAGAAGCTCATCCGCTCCGAGCGGCTGGCCGCCGTCGGCGAGCTGGCCTCCGGCGTGGGGCACGAGCTGCGCAACCCCCTCAACGTCATCCGTAACTGCGCCTACCTGCTCAACATGTCGCTGGCCGAAAAAGAAGACGGCGAGGCCCTGGAGACACTACAAGTCCTGGACAAACAGATTGATATCGCCAATAAAATCGTCACCGACCTGCTTGATTTTACGCGTATCACGCCGCCCACGCAGGCCAGAATCGACCTCAACTCCCTGGTCAGGGAAAGCCTCTCCTGGGTGGCCGTCCCGGAGAAGGCCACCGTCAATAACAGCCTCAACGGCCACTCGCTCCACATCCACACCGACGCCGAGCAGATAGGCCGTGTCTTTACCAACATCATCGCCAACGCCTTCCAGAGTATGAACGGCAAGGGCGGCCGGCTGGATATCGAGGGCGGCAGCAAGGCCGGAGAGGCCTGGGTAAGCTTCCGGGACGACGGCTGCGGCATCCCCGCCGAGAACCTGGAGAAGGTCTTCGAGCCGCTCTTCACCACCAAGCCCAAGGGCATCGGGCTGGGCCTGGCCATCAGCCGCCGGCTCGTGGAGCAGAACGGGGGTAAAATCGAGGTCGCCAGCCAGAAAGGCCAGGGCACGACTTTCACCATAAAACTGCCACTCGAAAAAAGGAGGTAAACCATCCATGCCGGACGAACCCACCATCCTCATCGTCGACGATAACGAGGACTTACTGGAAACCTTCGCCATGATTCTGAAACGGCGTGGTTTTTATGTGGAAACAGCCGAAAACGGGGCATCCGCCGTCGATAAGTTCAAAGAGCAGGACTACGATGTTACCCTGATGGATATCGTCATGCCGGAGATGAACGGCGTGGACGCCTCCCGCAAGATTAAAGAGCTCAAGCCGCAGACGCCCATCATCCTGATGACGGCCTACTCCGACGAGGAGCTCATCCAGGCCGCCCGCAACGAGGGCGTCCGGCGCATTATCCACAAGCCCATCCGCATCGACGAGCTCATCGACTTCATCAAGGAGGCCGCCGCCAGCCAGCCAATTCTCATCGTCGATGACGACGCCGATATCTGCCAGACGCTGACCAGCGTCCTCAAGATGGAGGGCCACGAGGTGCTCATGGCCGGCAGCGGCGAGGAGGCGGTGGACATCGCCCGGGATAAGTCCTGCCGCATGGCCTTCATCGACGTCAAGCTGCCCAATATCGACGGGCTGGAGACGCTGCTGCGGCTCAAGGAAATCAACCCGTCTATTATCACCATCATGATGACCGGCTTCCGCAACGAGGTCAAGGAGGCCCTGGACAAGGCCCAGGCCGCCGAGGCGATAACCTGCCTCTATAAACCCTTCGACCCGGCCGAGGCCGCCAATCTGGTGAAGCGAATCGATAAGAAGGGGCGCCGTCCCGCGAAAAAAGATGAAGGCTAAAGAGCACATACTGGTAGTGGATGACGACCTGGATTTCCTGAAGATAATCCGGCGCATCCTGACTGGCAAGGGCTACGAGGTGGATACCGTGTCCTCGGCCGGCGAGGCGGTACTGCGGCTGGAGGAGCGTTTCTACAACGTGGCCGTGCTGGATATCAGCCTGCCCGACTCCGACGGCACGGAGCTGCTGTCGCGCATCATCGAGATGCACCAGGACATCATCGCCATCATGCTTACCGGCCACTCCTCGGTGCAGAACGCCGTCCGCTCGCTCAACCGGGGGGCCTTCGCCTACCTGGAGAAGCCCCTCGACCCGGAAAACCTCCTCTCCGTCATCGGGCGCGGGCTGGAGCGGCAGCGCCTGGTCATGGAGAACCGCCAGCTCGTCGAGGAGCTGGAGCGGCACAATCACGTCACCAATACCCTGCTCAGCGTGTCCCAGGCGGTGGCGCAGTCGCTGGACCTGCAGCAAATCATCGACTCGGCCCTGCAGCAGGTGGCCCGCTCCACCGGGCTGGAGGCGAGCTTCGTCTACCTCAACGAGGGCCGCAGTCTCAAGCTGCGGGGGCATCACGGCCTCACGCCGCGCCTCCGGGAGGCGATACCGGGCGATATCGGCCCTAATGACGAAGGCGTCATCCGCCGCATCTTCGAGCAGGCCATGCCCGTCATTACCGAGGATTTAAGCACCTACCAAGACGCCGACCTGGGCTTTCTCAGCCACGGCGGCTACCGCTCTTTCGCCGGCGTCCCTCTGGCCGTCCTCGGCGAGAGCATCGGCGTCCTGGGCGTGGCCACCAGCTTCGCCCACTATTTCAGCACCATCAACATCGACCTGCTCATCGGCGTGGGTCGTGAGATAGCCATCGCCGTGAGGAACGCCCAGCTCTACGAGGAGGCCTCCAGCGCCCACGCCCTGCGCGAGCTGGATACGATGCGCACCGAGTTCCTGGCCAACGTCTCCCACGAGCTGCGCACGCCGCTGGCCGTCATCAAGGGCTCGGCCAACAGCCTGCTCCAGCCGGACGTCATCTTCGACGACGCGACGCGGCGGGAGTTCCTGGCCTCCATCGACAAAGACGCCGATACGCTTACCCGCCTCGTCGACGACCTGCTCATGATGTCCCGCCTCGAAGCCGAGGCGCTGGAGGTAAGCAAGAAACGGCGCAAGCTCTCCGAGGTAATCGTCGCCATCAAGGACAGGCTGGACAGCCTCACCACCCGGCACCACCTGCGTATCGAAATCCCCGAGAAGCTGCCGGCGATATTCATCGACGAGGGGCGCATCGGCGAGGTGCTCACCAATCTGGTGGAGAACGCGGCGAAATACTCCGAGGACAACACCACCATCACCATCGAGGGGCGTAGCGAGAACAAAGATATAATCCTGAGCGTTACCGACGAAGGCAGCGGCATTCCGTCCGAGCTGCACCACAAAGTCTTCGAACGCTTCTTCCAGGGGGACATACGCAAGAACGGACGAAGAAAGGGAACCGGACTGGGGCTGGCCATCTGCCAGGGTATCATCGAGGCCCACGGCGGCCGGATATGGTTGGAGAGCGAGCCGGGTAAAGGCGCCAAATTCAGCTTCAGCCTGCCGGTGAACTAAAGGGGTAAAGAGCCATGGAAAAGAAGAAAATACTGGTCGTCGACGACGACCCGGCCATACTGAGGCTGCTCAGTACCAATCTCAAGGCGCGGGGCTACGAAGTCGTCACCGCCGCCAACGGGGAGGAGTCCCTGGAGGCGGTGCAGCGCGACTTCATCGACCTGATTATTCTGGATATCATGATGCCCAAGGTGGACGGCGTGGAGGTATGCCGCCGCACCCGCGAGTGGTCCAGCGTGCCCATCATCATCCTCAGCGCCCGCGGCGACGAAAACGACAAGGTCAAGTGCCTGGAGCTGGGGGCCGACGACTATCTCACCAAGCCCTTCGGCATCGCCGAGCTGATGGCCCGCGTCAAGACGGCCTTCCGCCACCGCGGCGACGTCACCGCCAATCCCACTCAGGCCAATTTCAACTGCGACGGCCTGGAGATAAACTTCGCCAAGCGGCGTGTCACCGTCAACGACCAGGAGATTACCCTTACCCCCACCGAGTATGCCCTGCTGCAGCACCTGGCCGTCAACTGCGATAAAGTCCTCACCCACTCCATGCTCCTGCAAAAGATATGGGGCAACGAGTACTCCTCGGAGAAGGAGTACCTGCGCGTCTTCGTGGGAAGGCTGCGCCGCAAGCTGGAGCCCGACCCCAAGAACCCCCGCTACATCCAGACCATCCCCGGCGTGGGCTATCACCTGGCCATGGCGGCCGCGGCAACCGCCTGAATTCGGGCCGGCTAACGGGATATTACCGCTCTCTTCGCCTCCGCTTATTCCAGGTGGAAGCTGCCAATCACGGCATCAATAACGGCCTCGTCCTGGGGGAAGCTGCCGATGGGGCTGAAACCCATGAGGTAGAAGATATCCTCTCCCCGCATCACCGTGACACACTTCGCCGTAAGGAGATAGCCCTGCATGGTAGCATTGAACACGAACTTATAGGCCGGCGTGCCGTCGCCCAGGGTAGTCTCGCCTTCGGAAATCAGCTCGTAGTCGGCGAAATTATCCTGGTACATCTGCTGTATTGTCAGGGCCGCTTCCTCGGCGCTTGTCTCCCCCGTCCATGTCCGCACCATTACCTCCGGTACGCCCGCGTCGGCCCGCAGGTCGAGGATTTCGGCGAACTGACCGGAGGTAACATCGGACCACCCCGCCGGGTAGGTGATGGAGAAGCCGTACTCGGTACTGGTGTAGGTGCCGCCCGGGCTGGGGGGCGGCGGCTCGTAGGTATAGGATGACAGCCTGAAGCTATCGATAATAGCGTCGACGAGATTTCTCCGCTCGTCAAACTGGGCCGGTGCGGCGAACACCCCCAGCCAGAAGACCTGCATATCCCGCACCAGGATGACGTAGCGGAACTTCCTCAGCTTGCCGATATCCTCATCACCCTGGCCAATCATCTCATAGCCGGAAACGCCCCCGCCGGTGGTAACGTCACCCTCGGAGAAAAGCTCGTACTGCGGCATGGCTTCCAGATATGTCTTGGTCTCGGCCACGACCTCGGCCAGCTCGGCCGGCTCGTAGCGATACTCCAGGGATACATTCACCGCGAAGTCCCCCTCCGGCTCCTGGTACTGGATGTAGAAACTCGTCGTGCCGCCGTGGGTACTATCGGTCCACTCCTCGGGGTAATCGAAGGAAAACCCGTGTTCGGTGCTGGCGTACCCCGTCATGGCCGGCAGGGGTGGGTAAGTTACCGTCGGCGTCGGCGTCTCCGTCTCTTCGTCGCCGCACTGGACGGCGGCTACCGTCAGAAGCAGGCCGGCCAGGGCCACCAGGACTATTCTCCATCTCCTTTTTCTCCACATAGCACACCTCCTTACCTCAAACACGTATTAACAGCAGGTAATTATCGTATACCCAAATCATGGGGTTGTCAAGACCCCCTTTTTTATTTGTCTCACGCCCGCTTTTAAGGGTAAAATCAGGCAGGCATTTTTACGTGAAAAGGAGCTGTTTATGGACGTAAAAGAAATGGGAGCCCGCCTCGAAGCCCTGGAGAAAAAGGTGGGTATACTGGACGACATCAACCAGGTAAAGAGGCTGCAGCGGGTCTATAGCTACTACGTGCAGCACATGATGCGCGATGAAATCGTGGACTGTTTCGCCGACCACCCGGATGTGAAGGTGCACTGGCTTGAGGGCACCTGGCTGGGCAAGGACGGCGTGAAACGCTATTTCGGCGTGGGCACCGACCGGCCGGAGCCGCCGCCCGGCTTCCTGCATCAGGTCATGCCCATCGCCGGGGTGGTGGACGTGACGCCGGACAGGGAGCGCGCCAGGGGGCGCTGGTACTCCTTCGGCGGGGTGGCCGTCCCTAATGAAAAGGGCGAGTTCAACTGCTCTATCGTCGGCGGTCTTTACGAAATCGAATATATCAAGCAGCACAGCGCCTGGAAGATACTGAAGATAGACTGGATTATCCCCCTGAATATCAGGGTCGCCAAGGACGCCTGGATGCCGCCGGAGGACCTCGGGAAGGCCATCAGGGACTTCAAGGGGCCCGTCCCCGATATCCCGCCCGAGGACTTCGACCCGCGCTTTGTCTCCGGCTATATCTTCCCCTTCCACTACAACCACCCCGTTACCGGCAGGGCCACCTCGGAGGGCGAGAAAAACGCCAGACTTCTCAAGAACAAAGGAGGATAGCATGGCCGCATCCAGATACGGCGCCTGCATCAAGACCGAGCTCCTGCGCGACATACCCTACTATACCGGCCAGTCGGTCGTCGCTCATGACGGCGAGCTGGACGCCGACTGCTCCCTGGGCTACCACTGCATCTCCAAGCCGATGTCCTTCGACCACCCCCACTCCCACGACTTCCCGGAGATGCTCGGCTTCATCGGGGGGAACCCGGCCGATATCAGCGACTTCGGGGCGGAAATAGAGTTCACCATCGGCGGGGAAAAGCACGTCATCACCGGCCCCGCCGTCGTCTCCGTCCCCGCCGGCGTGGAGCACTGCCCAATCGTCTTCACCCGGGTCGATAAGCCCATCGTCTTCCTGGAGGTCTCGCTCACCCGCATCTGGCGGCCGGACGGGCCTCCCCCGGAGAAGCAGCCGGGATAATCAGACAACGAGGAGAAAGACGTGACCGACCTCAAATACGCTAAATATATCTTTACCGATGTCAAGATGCCCGAAAAGCCCCTCCCCGTCCCCAGGCGCATCCGGGAGCAGCGGGAAAAGGGCAACTACGTGGAGTCCACCTGGATGTTTTCCCTGGAGGACGCCGTGGCCAGGGGGGCCTTTTACACCAACTGCGTCTGGCTCTGGGAGAAGAAGGGAGCCGGCCCCCTGGAGCTGGAGATTGCCCACACCCACGACTTCGACGAGACGCTGGGCTTCATCGGCACCGTCCGCGATAACCCCCGCCAGCTGGGCGGCGAGATTGAATTTTACCTGGAGGACGAGCGCTACGTGCTGACCGAGAGCTGCCTCATCTTCGTCCCCCGCGGCATGAAGCACCTGCCCCTCTACCTGAACCGCATCGATAGCCCCATCTTCTTCTGGACGGCGGGCAACGGCAGCGCCTACCGGCGTACCTCGGGCGACGAGCTCTGAAGACCGCCCCTGCACGCGTCAGCGACCCGCCGGATACCTTAACAAAATTTTTATCTATTTTATATAGTCTTTTATGGCCTGTTTACCGCCCGGATGTTAATCTGATACTGTAATCACCCATTATGCAATCAGGGAGGAAACATGCCAGCTAGAATAAAAATACTCGCCATCAGCCAGGACCCGGCGCTGTTGCGCTTCCTGCAGCGAGAACTCGATGCGGATGGCTACGAAATCGTCAGCGCCCTGCCGACCAGTAACCACCTGAGGTTGACGCTCGATAACGAAAGCCCGGACTATATCATAGTGGATATCGCAATGCCATCGCTCGACGGCATCGGCATGACCCTCCAGCTCCGGCAGTGGACCCAGAGCCCCATCATGATGCTGAGCACCTTCAACACCAGCGAGGGCAAGATAAGGGGACTCAACCTGGGCTCCGATACCTACCTTACCGAACCCTTCGGGGCGGACGTGCTGCAGGAGCGCATCGCCGAGACATTAAACCGGCAGGATGGAGTCAGCGCATGATAATACTGTGGATAACCAAGCGAAAAGACGGTACAGACCGGAAACCGGCCCCCGGCCAGGCAGAGGAGGCTACCCTTAAAAAGTCCCCGCATGTCCCCGGGGAAATTACCCCCGATGTAAAAGACATGATTGCCGGCGATGGAGATACACTGGCGCCGGTACACATGGTACGGCTCAACAAGCACGCCTGTAACTAGCCCCCGCCCGCCCCGGCCCGCTTGCCACCAAGCCGCGCAGAATGCTACAATGTTGGGAAGTAGTGCTGGCACGGGCCGCTAGCTCAACTGGCAGAGCAGCTGACTCTTAATCAGCAGGTTACAGGTTCGATTCCTGTGCGGCTCACCACTCCAGCCCTGTTTCTCAATCCCCATTGATTTTCCTATTCCCTTCAATATAATTTATGTAAACCCCGCCCCTATTATCCACTGCCAGAGGCTTGACGTATCCCCGGGCAGGTGCCACAATTAACCCGTAACTAATACCCCGGAGGTGCCCTATGCCCATTAAAGCGTACTACCTCCCCCCTAGCGGCAAGCTGCAGCGCGGCTTATCCCAGCCCGATATTATCAAGGCCCGTAAGTCCCGGCAGGGGCTGCTCTGGGCCGATATTACCGAGACCACCGAGGCAGACGGCAAGTTCCTGGAAGAAGGGTTCGGCTTTCACCACCTCACCGTGGAAGACTGCATCAGCACCCAGATTCACCCGCCCAAGATAGATGCCTTTAAAGACTACCTCTTTATCGTCGTCCACGGCGTCAATCACGTCATGGAATCGGACATCGTCGAGACGGCCGAGCTGGCGCTCTTCATCGGCGAGAACTTCGTTATCAGCAGCCATAACAGCCCCCTTTACAGCGTCAGCGGGGTCCAGCAAATGATCGAAGACGACACTCGCCCGATGATGCGCGGCGCCGATTTCCTGGCCCACGCCATCATCGACGCCCTCGTGGATAATGTCATGCCCACCATCGACCGGATGACCGATTTCGCCGAAGAAATCGAGATAGAGGTGATACGCCGGCCGCAGCCAAACATCCTTGACGGCATCCTCAAGCTCAAGCGCTCGGCGCTGAAGGTGCACCGCGTCATGTCCCCCCAGCGCGATGTGCTCAACCGCCTCAGCCGCGGCGAGTTCCCGCTGATAAAAACCGAGGCGCAGATATTCTACCGCGATGTCTACGACCACGTCGTCCGCATCGCAGACCTGAACCAGATGATCCTGGACCGGGCCGACAACTCCCTGGCGATTTATCTTTCCGCGGTGGCCAACCGGCAGAACGAGACGATGAAGGTGCTTTCCGTCGTCGCCACTATCTTTCTGCCGCTGACGCTGCTGGCCGGTATCTACGGCATGAACTTCGACTATATGCCGGAGCTGCACTGGAAATGGGGGTATTTTACGATACTGGGGGTCATCGCGCTGGTCATCCTGGTGCTCATGTGGCGGTTCTGGGCCAGCGGCTGGTTCGCCCGGGGGCGGCGTAAAATGTCCTGGATTAAGCCCTTCAGCGT
>DAOUEH010000191.1:0-2037 GCA_034430635.1 Dehalococcoidales bacterium
CCAAGCTGATGCGGGAGTTCGCCGGCGAGCAGGGCATCCACTACTACGACGTGGGGGTTATGGGCATCGAGCACGTCCTCCTGCCGGAGCAGGGACTGGTGCTGCCGGGCGACGTGGTTATCGGGGCGGACTCGCACACCTGCACCTACGGCGCCGTGGGGGCCTTCGCCACCGGCATCGGCTCCACCGACATCGCCGCCGCCATGACCACCGGCGACATCTGGATGAAGGTACCGCCGACCATCAAGTTCGTCTACCACGGGAGCTTGGGCAAGTGGGTAGGGGGCAAAGACCTGATACTCTATACCATCGGCGATATCGGCGTCGACGGGGCGCTCTACAGCGCCATGGAGTTCACCGGCCAGGCCATCGACGAGCTTAACATGGACGGGCGCTTCACCATGGCCAACATGGCCATCGAGGCGGGGGGCAAGGCCGGGCTCTTCCGGGTGGACAACAAGACGCAGCTTTACATAAAGCCGAGGGCAAAAAGGGAGTACCTCGTCTACGAGCCGGACCCGGACGCGGAATATGCTAAGGTTATTGAATACGATATCTCCAGCCTCGAGCCGCAGGTGTCCCTGCCGCACTCGCCGGCCAATGCCCGGGCCGTCGGCGAGGTAGGGGACATCGAAATCGACCAGGCGGTTATCGGCAGCTGTACCAACGGCCGCATCGAAGACCTGCGCCTGGCCGCCCAGGTGCTCAAGAAACACAAGGTACACCCGCGCGTGCGCTGCATCGTTATCCCCGGCTCACAGCAGGTCTACCTGGATGCCCTCAAGGAGGGGCTCATCGAGACCTTCGTTACCGCCGGGGCGGCCTTCAGCACGCCCACCTGCGGGCCCTGCCTGGGCGGGCACATGGGCGTCCTCGCCGCCGGCGAGCGGGCCGTCTCCACCACCAACCGCAACTTCGTGGGAAGGATGGGGCATACCGGGTCGGAGGTCTACCTGGCCAACCCGGCCGTGGCCGCCGCCAGCGCCATCGCGGGTAAAATCATCAGCCCGGATGAGGTGATGAAATAAAAAATATAAGCGGAGATTGGAAGGGGCGAAGCCCCTTTCTCAGATAATTCCCCCTCTCCTGCTGTAAGCCTCGTCAGGAGAGGGGGATACAGGGGGTGAGGTATAAAATGGCTAAATTGAAGGAGACCTGGAAGCAGAAGCTCGTCTCCACGACAGAGAAACAGGGCCTGCCGCGCGTCGTCGAGATTGACGAGAAGATGAGCAAGAGGTGGGGTGAGGGCACCGCGGTCATCCCGTCGCCGCTGGAGGTGGACGCCATGATGCACAGCGTGCCGGAGGGCAAGCTCATCACCATCAACCAGATACGCGCTTATATGGCGAAAAAGTATAATGCCAGCTTCGGCTGACCCATCACCACCGGCATCTTTGCCGGCATCGCGGCCCGTGCGGCCGGGGAGGACGAGGCCGAGGGCAGGCAGGACATCACCCCGTACTGGCGGACGCTCAAGGGCAAGGGCGAGCTCAACGAGAAGTACCCCGGCGGCCTGGAAGGACAGGCCAAAAGACTGGCTGCCGAGGGGCACGAGATTGAGATGGACAGGAAGGGCAAGCCCAAGCGCGTTAAGGACTGGGAGGCGAAGCTAGTGGAGGTGTAAGGGTTCAAAAGGGGCGAAGCCCCTTTAAGAAAAATTCTTCCCCCTCTCCTTCATCATGCCTCGTAAGGAGAGGGGGACACAGGGGGAGAGGTCAAAAACCATGAAGCTCAAAGGCAAAGTCCATAAATACGGCGCCGATGTAAATACGGACGTGATTATTCCCGCCCGCTACCTCAACGTCTCCGACCCCGGCGAGCTGGCGGCCCACTGCATGGAGGATATCGACGCCGACTTCGTGAAGAAAGTAAAGCCCGGCGATATCATCGTGGCCACCACCAACTTCGGCTGCGGCTCGTCCCGCGAGCACGCCCCCCTGGCCATCAAGACGGCGGGCGTTTCCTGCGTCATCGCCGGGACCTTCGCCCGCATCTTCTTCCGCAACGCCATCAACATCGGCCTGCCGCTGCTGGAGT
>DAOUEH010000192.1:0-2992 GCA_034430635.1 Dehalococcoidales bacterium
GGGGGGTATATCTATCCTAAAATTTATAGTAAGCCACCGACCGTAGCGGCGGTGAGCCGGAGTATTAACCTTAACAAAATAAGTCGCTTGGATCGGCAACGACCGAGACGGCACCAAGAGAACCGTGTATTTTATGCCCTCTCAGTCATAGCTGAGAGGGTTTTTTATTTAAGGGGTGCGATGCTCAAAGTAGGATTCATCGGGGCCGGAACCGTGGGTACCGCCCTGGCGATGCTGCTCAGCCAGAAAGGCTACCAGTTCGTCGGGGCGTCCCGGCGCGGGCGGACCTCCGCCGGCGTGGTCAGCAACCTGCACCTGCTGGACGATAACCAGGCCGTGGCCGATGCCGCCGAGCTGGTCTTCATCACCACCCCCGATGATGCCATTGCCGCGGTCGCCTCCGGGGTCAAATGGCGGCGCGGGCAGAGCGTCGTCCACTGCTCCGGCGCCGATTCCGTGGCCATTCTGGAGCCGGCCCGCCAGGCCGGGGCCCAGGTGGGCGGTTTCCACCCCCTGCAGACCTTTGCCGGTGTCCGCGAGGCCGTGGAGAACATCCCCGGCTCCACCTTCGGCATCGAGGCCGGGGAGCCCCTGCTGACCACCCTCAAGGCCATGGCGGAGGCCCTGGGCGGGCACTGGATTGAGCTTAAGGCCGAAGACAAAGTAGCCTACCACGCCGCCGCCGTCTTCGCCTGCAACTACCTGGTCACCCTGGTCAAGATGGCCACCGACCTCTGGCAGACCTTCGATATCCCCGCCGACCGGGCCACTCAAGCCCTCCTCCCCTTAATCCGCGGCACCCTCCACAACATCGAGACCATCGGCATCCCCGACTGCCTCACCGGGCCCATCGCCCGCGGGGATACCGGCACCATCAAAAAGCACTTAAAGGCCCTGGGCGAGAAGGCCCCGGCCCGGCTCCCACCTTACCGCCAGCTGGGTCTCCAGACCATTCCCATCGCCCTGGCCAAGGGCAAAATCGACGCCAAACAGGCCAAGGAAATGGAGTCCGTTCTCCAGGCAAACTGACGAAATACGTTCAGGGGGAAGTCCAATGAGAACCATGCTCAAGAGTAAAATCCACCGGGCCACCGTCACCGACGCCGACATCAACTACGAAGGCAGTATCACCATCGATACCCGGTTGATGAAGGCCGCCGACATCGTCCCCTACGAGCAGGTGCAGGTGCTCAATATCAATAACGGGGCACGCTTCACCACTTACGCCATCGAGGGGAAGGAGGCCAGCGGCGAGATCTGCCTCAACGGCGCCGCGGCGCGCCTGGCCGTCCCCGGCGACCTGGTCATCATCCTGACCTACCACGAAGTCCCGGAGGAGGCCATCGCCAATTACCGGCCGCGCATCGTCCTCGTCAACGAGCGTAACGAAATCGTTGAGCGGGTGGACGAGCGTATCTTCAGCTGAGGTGAGAGCGTGAGAGTCAACGTAGGTACCATCCGCGAAATGAAGCGCAAGGGCGAGCCGATTACGATGCTCACCGCCTACGACTATACCACCGCCCGGCTCGTCGACGCGGCCGGCGTACCCCTGATTCTGGTCGGGGATAGCTTGGGCATGGTCGTCCTCGGCTACGAATCGACCATCCCGGTAACCCTGGAGGTCATGCTGCACCACACCAAAGCCGTGGTGCGCGGCGCCAAAAACGCCCTGGTCGTGGGCGACATGCCCTTCATGACCTACCACACCAGCACCGAGGACGCCCTGAGGAACGCCGGGCGCTTCATCCAGGAGGCCGGCTGCCAGGCCGTCAAGCTGGAAGGCGGCGTCAACGTCGCCGAGAAGGTCAGGCGCATCGTCGACTGCGGCATCCCGGTGATGGGGCACATCGGACTGACCCCCCAGTCCATCAACGCCCTGGGCGGCTATAAAATCCAGGGCAAGACCCCGGAGGCCGCTAAAAAGCTCCTCGACGACGCCATCGCCCTGGACGAGGCCGGGGCCTTCGCCGTGGTCATGGAGACCGTACCCGCCCCCCTGGCCACCCTGATAACGCGCAAAATCAGCGCCCCAACCATCGGCATCGGCGCCGGGGCCGGCTGCAGCGGCCAGGTACAGGTCATCAACGATATCCTCGGCTCCTATACCGATTTCATCCCCAAGCACGCCAAGCAGTACGCCAGAGTCGCCGAAGTCATGTCCGCCGCCATCTCGCAGTACCACGAGGAGGTGAAGAGCGGCCAGTTCCCCACCGAGGCCCAGAGCTTCCCCATGGACGAGGCCGTCTTGAAGGGACTGGAGTGAGTGAAACAGATTGCTTCGTCGCCTTCGGCTCCTCGCAATGACAGGGGATAATCCTACGGGCTAAGCCGCTGATGATGAGGGCGGCAGGTCGGGAATAAATTTCTCTGATAATAAGATGCAAGTCATTAACACTATCCTCGAGATGCGGGCGCTGCGCCTCCAGGCCGCCGGGCCGGTCGGCTTCGTCCCCACCATGGGCTTCCTCCACGAAGGGCACCTCTCGCTGGTAAGGCGCGCCCGCGAGGAGAACGAGACCGTCGTCGTCAGCATCTTCGTCAACCCCACCCAGTTCGGCCCCAAGGAAGACTTCAAGAGCTACCCCCGCGATACCGACCGCGACCTGGCCCTGCTGGAGCCGCTGACAGACATCTGCTTTATGCCCCAGGCCGCCGAGATGTACCCCGAGGACTTTGATAGCTGGGTGGAGCCGGGCGACATCGCCACCCGGCTGGAAGGCGCCGCCCGCCCCGGCCACTTTCGCGGCGTGACCACCGTCGTCGCCAAGCTGTTCAACATCGTCAGCCCGGACAGGGCCTATTTCGGCCAGAAGGACGCCCAGCAGCTGGCCGTCATCAAAAAGATGGTAAGCGACCTCGACATGAACCCGGAGGTGGTGGCCTGCCCCACCGTGCGCGAGCCCGACGGGCTGGCCATGAGCAGCCGCAACACCTACCTCAACCCGGAGCAGCGCGAGGCCGCCGCCGTCCTCTACCGGGCGCTGAACCTGGC
>DAOUEH010000193.1:0-3788 GCA_034430635.1 Dehalococcoidales bacterium
TTACCAACCCCAGCTACAGTCTGGTGCGGGACTCCATCAGCAGCCTGGCGCTGACGTCCATCGGCTGGCTGCAGACCATCGGCTTTCTGGCCATCGGCCTCCTCGTGGAGATATACGTCGCCGGGCTGCTCTTCAACATCAAGGGGGTGCGGGGCTTCCGCGTCAGCATCGGCCTGCTCGTCTTCTTCGGCTTCGGGCTGCTGCTCATCGGGGCCTTCCATACCGACCCCACCGGCGCCCCGGATACCATCGACGGGACGATTCACTCGGTGGTGGCCACCGGCGCTTTCTGGCTCTTCCCCATCGCCGCCTTCGTCATCGCCCCCAGCCTTCGCCGCGACCCGAACTGGCGCAATGTCTATATCTATACCCTGATTGCCGGTGCCCTGGGTATCGGGATGGTGCTGTGGCTGGGCTTCCTGCCCGACGACAGCGGCTATTTCGGCCTGCTGGAGCGGCTGCTGGTAGCCAATATGATTACCTGGGTGGAGGTGACGGCCATCAAGCTGCTGCGCCTCTCGGTGAGGGAGCGTGTCTGAACGGGCAGGGGAGGATGGATATCGACGCCCTGGAAGTATTCAAGTGGATAGGCATCGTGCTGGCGGCCGGGTTCGTGGGCTACTTCGGGCGCTATCTGGCGATGCTGATTATCGCCCGGCTGCGTAAGAAAAAAGAGTCACCGGCCGGGGCGCCGCCGCCCCCCGCCGCGGTCAAGCCGCCCGACGACGCCAGCCTGAAGCTGGAGAAGAAACTGGCCAAGCAGGCCGCCAAACAGGCCAAGAAGGCGGCCAAGAAGTCCTGAGCTATCACCCTTGAGACCGTAACATCTCTTGACTGCCCACCGGGTCTCTAGTATTATCATTAGTACCGGCGGGGGCGATTCGGGCACGGAGGAGTTAACATAAACAATGATAGTTGAGATGAGGACGGGCGCCAGCCAGCAGGAAATCGACGACGTGGTCGGCAAGGCCAGGTCGCTGGAGCTGGGCGTGCAGCTGAACCTGGGCACGGACAAGACCGTGGTCGCCCTGCTGGGGGGCAATACCGGCCAGATACCCACCGATATCTTCGCCGTGCTGCCCGGCGTGGAGAGCGTCACCCGCATCATGAAACCCTACAAGCTCGCCTCGCGGGAGTTCCGCACCGGCAACACGATAGTCGAGTGCGGCGGGGTGAAGATAGGCGGCGAGCGTATCATCGTCATAGCCGGCCCCTGCGCCGTGGAGGGCCAGGACCAGCTCATGCAGGCCGCCCGGGCGGTGAAAAAGGCCGGGGCATCGGTGCTGCGGGGCGGGGCCTTCAAGCCGCGCACGTCCCCCTTCAGCTTCCAGGGGCTGCAGAAAAAGGGGCTGGAGCTTTTGGCCGGGG
Source organism: Dehalococcoidales bacterium (assembly GCA_034430635.1). Taxonomy (GTDB): domain Bacteria; phylum Chloroflexota; class Dehalococcoidia; order Dehalococcoidales; family RBG-16-60-22; genus DAOUEH01. Next base: position 1,369 of record DAOUEH010000193.1, read on the forward strand.
CCCGGGAGGAGCTGGGGATGCCGGTCGTCACCGAGGTGGTCGACCCGCACGACGTAAAGCTGGTGGCCTCCTACGCCGATATGCTGCAGATAGGCTCGCGCAACATGCAGAACTTCGCCCTCCTCACCAACGCCGGCAAGAGCCAGCGCCCGGTGGTGCTCAAGCGGGGCTTCTCCTGCACCATCACCGAGTGGCTCACCGCCGCCGACTACCTGCTGGCCGAGGGCGATAACCGGGTCGTCCTCTGCGAGCGCGGCATCCGCACCTTTGAGGACAGCATCCGTTTCTCCCTGGACATATCCGCCGTGCCGGTGCTCAAGAAGAACAGCCACCTGCCCGTCATCGTCGACCCGTCCCATGCCGCCGGGCATTTCTCGCTGGTGCCGGCCATCGCCAGGGCGGCCGTGGCCGCCGGGGCCGACGGTCTCCTCATCGAGGTGCACCCCAACCCCAAAGAGGCCCTCGTCGACGGGCTCCAGTCGCTCTCGCTGACCAACTTCGCGGCGCTGATGGAGGAGCTCAAGCCGGTGGCCGAGGCCGTGGGCCGGTATATCTAGTGAGCAGTGCGCTGCTCCTGTATTCTACCAAACCCCGCTACGACCGGTGGGTGAAGTACCTGCTGGGCGGCACGGTGGCCTTTACCCTGATACTGGGAATAGTCCTGATACCCGTAGAGATAGAAGGCGCCTGGGTCTGTTTCGCGGCGACTGTCTTCGATGGCCTCCTCTTCTGGGTGATAATGCCGCACTCGCTCCAGATATACGAGGACAGGGTGCGCATTAAGCTGGGAGGGCCTTTCGCCGTCAATATAGCGCTGGCCAATATCAGGGAGGCGAAAAAGGGCTCAACCGGCGACGCCCTGGCCTACGGGGGCGTCCGCTTCGCCACCTCGCTCCGTAACGTGGTGATAATCGTCCGCCGCCGGGGCTGGAACATCGTCATCTCCCCCGACGACGCCGACATGTTTATCGAGCAGCTTAATCAGGCGCAGCAGGCGCTGCCCGCCGGCGAGCCGGCCGTAAATTGACCCTCAAGCGTAAAATGGGCTATACTTAAATTAGAGAGTCAGTCAAGGCGGATATAAGGCGGGTTAGCTTGCACGAGTCTTGCGGAGTCTTCGGTGTTTACTCCCCGGATGAGGATGTAGCCCGTCTTACCTTTTTCGCTCTCTATGCCCTCCAGCACCGCGGCCAGGAGAGCGCCGGTATCGCCACCGCCGACGGCAAGAAAATCCGGCTCGTCGCCGGCATGGGGCGCGTTTCCTACGTCTTCAACGAAGACTCCCTGAGCCGCCTCAGCGGGCACATCGCCATCGGGCACAACCGCTACTCCACGGCGGGCTCGTCGCGCGCCGCCAACGCCCAGCCTATCATGGTGGGTGAGGGTGATAATACCATCGCCGTCGCCCATAACGGCAACATCATCAACGCCGAGTTCCTCTATAAGGAGCTTAGCGAGCACGGTTATACCTTCCGCAGCTCGACCGATTCCGAGGTCATCGCCAGCCTCATCCATTACACGCCGGGGGCCAACTGGGTGGAGAAGATAAAGTCCGCCATGCGGCGGCTGCAGGGGGCCTATTCCCTGGTGATTCTCACCCCCAAAGAGCTTTACGCCGTCCGCGACCCCTTCGGCGTGCGCCCCCTCAGCCTGGGCAACGTCGACAACGGCTGGGTGGTGGCCTCCGAGACCTGCGCCCTCGACCACATTGGCGCCACCTTCGACCGCGAGGTGGAGCCGGGCGAAATCGTCCTCATCAATAAGAACGGCGTCACCAGCTATACCGGCGAGAAGGGGCGCCGTGGGGTCTGCATCTTCGAGTACATCTACTTTGCCCGCCCCGACAGCGTCATCAACGGCAAGCTCCTCTACCCGGTGCGGCAGGCCATGGGTATGGGACTGGCCCGCGAGCACCCCGTGGACGCCGACCTGGTGATGGGCGTGCCCGATTCGGCCACGGCGGCCGGTACCGGCTATGCCCGCGAGTCCGGGATACCCGCCGTCGAGGGGCTCATCAAGAACCGCTACGTGGGGCGTACCTTCATCGAGCCCGACCAGCGCATGCGCGACCTGGGCGTCAAGCTCAAGTTCAACCCGCTGCCCCAGATACTCGACGGCGAGCGGGTCATCGTCGTCGACGATTCCATCGTGCGCGGCACGACCACCCCCAGCGTGGTCAAGCTCCTGCGCAAGGCCGGGGCGAAAGAGGTCCACATGCGTGTCTGCGCCCCGCCCATCCGCTACCCCTGCTTCTTCGGCGTGGACATGGCCACGCGGCGCGAGCTTATTGCCGCCCAGAAGACCGTCCCGGAAATACGCGAGTTCATCGGCGCCGATTCCCTGGGCTACCTCAGCATCGAGGGGCTGCTCCAGGCGGTGGGCCTGCCGCGGGAGAACTTCTGCCTGGCCTGCTTCACCGG
>DAOUEH010000194.1:0-3069 GCA_034430635.1 Dehalococcoidales bacterium
CAAAAAGGCCGAGGCGGCCCTCAATATACCCGAGGACTACCGCGTGGTGGTCATGTTCCCGCTGGGCGTGCCCGACCAGGAGGGCAAGGCCCCTCCCCGCAAAGAGCTTTCCGAGCTCGTTATCCGGGATAAATGGGATAAATAGCCCGGCTACGAAATCTTAATATAGACTCATAATACCGGCTGGTATGGCTGTAACGCCGTGCTGGCCGGTTGTTTTTCACCGCCCCACCCATTTCGGTGTTATCTATTCCCACCCGGCCGCCCTCACCATCCGCGGCTTAGCCCTTAGTCTCTGTTCTCCCATCCCCAAGGGTGTTTAAGAGGGGCTTCGCCCCTCTTTTTAAAAATATTCCCCCTCTCCTGTGAAACCTCGTCAGGAGAGGGGGACAAAGGGGGTGAGGTAGAAAATACAACAGACCGGGTGGGAAATAAAAACTGGGTGGGTGGAGTGGGGCGGCTTAAACCTTCTCTATCTTGGCAAAGCTCATCAAGAACCGCTTGACGCCCTCCCCGTCGAAGGCCACCACCACCTCGGCGTCGTTCTTGACGTACTGGTAGCTCACCACCACCCCCGCGCCGAACTGGGCGTGACGCACGTGGTCGCCCGGCTTGAACTCGGGGGGCTCGCTGGAGAGGGCGGGGGCCGCTTCGGCGGCCGTTAAGGCCGTGGCCTCCCAGCTGTCCTCGTCCTCGCGGATGCTGCTGGCGGCGATAAGCTCCTTGGGTATGTCCGCCAGGAAGCGCGAGGGCTTGTTGACGGCGGACGAGCCCATCAGGTGGCGGCGGAAGGCACGCACCAGGTAGACCCGCTTCCGGGCGCGGGTGATTCCCACGTAGCAGAGCCGCCGTTCTTCTTCCAGCTGCTCCGGGTCGTCGATGGACTTGAAGTGGGGCAGGATGCCGTCCTCCATGCCGACGATGAAGACCGCCGGGAACTCAAGCCCTTTGGCCTGGTGCAGGGTAATCAGGGTAACGGCGTCGACGCCGCTCTCCATGCCGTCGACATCGGAGACCAGGGCCACCCCCTCCAGGAATGCGGCCAGGCCCTCGCCCGGCGGCAGGTCGCGGTAGTCCTGCGCCACCCCGCGCAGTTCGAGCACGTTCTCCCAGCGATCCTCGCCGTCCACCAGCCCGGTGAGGTACTGCTTGTAGCCGGAGCCCTCCACCACCAGGTCGAAGAGCTCCACCAGGTTCAGCTCGCGGCTCTTTTCGATGAAGCCCTCTATCATGGCGGCGAACCCTGCCAGCACCTTGACGGTACGCGGGCTGAAGGGCAGCTCGGCGGAGTTCTCGGCCTCGACCATCATTTGCAGGGCCCGGTACTCGGGGACGCCTTCGGAGCGCGCCCACTGGGTAAGCTCGTCGAGGCTGCGCTGGCCGATGCCGCGCTGGGGGACGTTGATGATGCGCAGCAGGCTGACGGAGTCGTAGGGGTTCTGGATGAGGCGCAGGTAGGCGATGACGTCCTTCACCTCGCGCCGCTCGTAGAAGCGGGTGCCCGCCACCAGGCGGTAGGGCATCCCGTAGCGCATGAAGGCCTCCTCCAGCACGCGCGACTGGGCGTTGGTGCGGTACATCACGGCGCATTCGCCCGGCTTTATCTCGCCGCGACCGGCGAGCTTGTCTATCTCGTTGACGACGAACTGGGCCTCCTCCTGCTCGGTATAGGTCTCGATGACGGCGGGGGGCAGTCCCGGCTCGTTCTCCGTCCAGAGGTCTTTGGGCTTGCGCTGGCGGTTGGCCGCGATGACGTGGGCGGCGGCCTCCAGAATCTTGCCGGTGGAGCGGTAGTTCTGCTCCAGCAGGATGACCTTGGCCTCCGGGTAGTCCTTCTCGAAGTTGAGGATGTTACGCAGGTCGGCGGAGCGCCAGGAGTAGATGGACTGGTCGGGGTCGCCGACGACACAGATATTGCGGTACTTGCCGGCCAGCTGTTTCATCAGCTCGTACTGGACGAGGTTGGTATCCTGGAACTCGTCCACCTGCAGGTGCAGGTAGCGGGACTGGTAGCGCTCCAATAGCTCCGGGTTCTGACGGAAGAGCTGCACCGCCTTTAATAAAAGGTCATCGAAGTCCAGGGCGCTGCTCTCGTCGAGGAGCCGCTGGTAGCGCTCGTAAACGCGCTGGACGATTTCCTCGAAGTAGCTGCGGCCGTGCGCAAGATATGCGGCGGGCGTTATCATCTGGCTCTTGGCCGAGGAGATGGCCGACTGTATCGACCGGGGGGCGTACTGCTTGGGGTCGAGGTTGAGCTCCTGGAGGCTGCGCTTGAGCAGGCTTATCTGGTCGTCGTCGTCGTAGATGACGAATTTGGAATCGACGCCGATGGCACCCCCGTCGATTCTGAGGATGCGGGCGCAGATGGCGTGAAAGGTACCCAGGGTGAGGTCTTTTACCGAGCTGCCTACCAGACGGTTGAGCCGCTCCTCCATCTCGCGGGCGGCCTTGTTGGTGAAGGTCACCGCCATGATACGCCGCGGGCTCACCCCCACGACGCGTACGAGATAGGCGACGCGGTGGGTGATGACGCGGGTCTTGCCGGAGCCGGGGCCGGCCAGAATGAGCACGGGGCCTTCGATGGCCTCCACGGCTTCTTTCTGGGCGGGGTTAAGGTCGGCGAGGATGTCCACGTCTAATTATAGCACTTATCGGGAGGCGGAGGCTATGAGACGCGAACCGTCTAAATCCAAGCTTATTTAATCCAGACAGGAACCGCCGTTATAACCTCGGGCGGCGCGGCCATGAGGGGACTCGCCTTTGCCATGTAGGCCGTGAACCAGTCCGATTCCATACTCGCCTTGACCACGGCCGGGTCGGAGAACAGCTCGAACATGCATATCGTATTCTCGTCCTCGGCGGCAAAGCTGTAGCAGCAGTATTCCTGTGCCTGGTTGGACTCGTTGTGCGGCTTGATGTGCTCCTCCCAGAGCCGGCGCAGCTCGTCGCGCTTGCCGGGCTGGGCCTTGGCGGTGACAAATAAAGCCAGTTTATTCATGATTACCTCCTTTCTGCCTTAACGGCAATATTGAGTTTAGTCTTCCTGCGTGTTTATGTCAATCCCCCCCC
>DAOUEH010000195.1:0-3620 GCA_034430635.1 Dehalococcoidales bacterium
CCAGCTTGCCGAGGTGCTCTACATATGTCCGCAGGACGTTATCCTCAAAGGCGATATTCTCGAAGGTGTTAAAGAGCCGCGAATCATCTATTTCGCCGCCCTCCCGCAGCATCCCAGCCAGCCTCTCGGTGACGGCGCCGTCGGTGAAGTGCTCCGGCTTCAGGGCGGCGTACATCCGCCTCGTCTTGCCCGGCGCGGCGGGCACGTCCGGGGCCACCAGCACCACCCACCACCCTTTCAGGGGCGGCAGGGGCGTGATTATTTCCCCCCTCCCCTCCACTAAAGCCGTGCCGCCGTGGAGGCAGAAGACCGCATCCGAGCCGAGCCGGGCCGCCATCTCCGCAAGCCTTTGCGGCGGCAGGCCGAGTCCCCAGAGTTTATCGAGGCCGCGTAAGGTGGCCGCCCCGCAGCTGGCGTCCCCGGCCAGGCCGGAGATGAGCGGGATGCGTTTTTCAATCTCGATGCTCACCCCGCGCGATACACCGGCCGTCTCCCGCACCAGATTCACGGCCTTACCGACGAGGCTGGCCTCGGCGTCCCAGCCCGGCATATCGCAGGTGATGGTTACGTTACCGGCATCCTGCAGGCGTAGGGTGTCTATCAGGCTGAGCGACTGCATGACGCTGCGTATCTCGTGAAAGCCGTCGGGGCGCCGGCCCAGGACTTCCAGCGCCAGGTTGAGCTTGGCGGGGGCCGTCACCGTCAGCATTCAGGCCTCCCCCTTGACCCGAAGGGCACGCAGTAATTCGGCCCACTCTTCGAGGGAAAATGTCTCGGCGCGGCGCCTGGGGTCGATGCCCGCCCGCGCCAGCATCGCCAGCACCTCCGCCTTGGGCAGCCCCAGCCCGGCCGCCAGCGAGTTGGCCGCCTGCTTGCGGGCGGCGCGGAAACCGGCCCGCACCAGCCGGAAGAACCCGGCCACATCGTCCACGTCGACCGGCGGTCGCGCGTAGACGTCGATGCGCACCACGGCGGAGTCCACCTCCGGCGCGGGGTAAAAGGCGGCGGCGGGTACAGTCGTCACGATACGGGGCGACCCGTAGAACTGCACGCTGTTGCTGAGGAGGCTGCGCTGCCCCGGCCCGGCGGCGATGGCCTCGGCTACCTCCTTCTGCACCATGACCACCATCACGCGGGGCTGGAGAGACGCCTCCAGGAAGTGGCGCAGTACGGGGGCGGTGATATAGTACGGCAGGTTGGCGACCACCTTGTAAGACTTGAGCTCCGGTGGGAAATGCGGCGGCTGCCCCCTGAGAAGCGAGACCGGGTCGGTGCCGAGGACGTCCTCGTTGACGATGACGCAGTTTTCGTAAGGGGCCAGCGTCTCTTTCAGGGCCTCGGCCATCTGGTTGTCCAGCTCGATAGCGATGACCGTGCCCGCCCGCTGCGCCAGCTCCCGGGTCATGATGCCCAGACCCGGCCCCACCTCGATGACGGTATCCGCCGGGCTAAGCTCGGCACTTGAAAGTATGGTATCCAGCACTGCGCCGTCGGTGAGAAAGTGCTGCCCCAGCCCCTTACGCGCCCTCAGGCCGTAGCGGCGCATCAGCCGCCGGGTCTCGGCCAGCATGGCATCGGGGTCGTTCGGCGGCAGGCTTTTCTCCATAATAGTAAGAGGCCGTGCACCCGCCCTCGACTCCACCTAACGGCTTACCCGGACCAGCCAGCTCCAGCCAGGCGAACCTGCGGCACCCAGATAGCGCTATTTACCGCTGCTTCCTCTCGGACCTGACGGGGTTCATAGCAGTCTGCCGCGCAGGACCCGGCCTTCAACACCGCTTAGCCAGGGCAGTCCCACCAGATGAGAGCCTCAAGCCGGAATTCGACCCTGCTGTAGCGGATTTCAGGTTCAGGGCACCGCTGGCTCCCCATCTAGCACGGCCTCAATGAAAATCGTAAAGGGTACGGGGGGCTTTGTCAAGGAGGGATATAGCATAAGTCTAAGTAAATTGACAATTCTGTGGCCTGGCTCTAAACTGAAAAACAAAACAAAAACTTACACGGGAAAGGGCAGGATTATGTCTATCGCCACGGTTAACGGTATCAAGCTTAATTACAAAGTTGAAGGACACGGTGAACCTCTGGTCATGATAATGGGCTTTAGCGCGAACCGGAGCGGATGGAGATCTCAAATACCGTTTTTCAGAAGACACTTCAAGATAGTTACCTATGACAACCGGGGAGTAGGAAAGTCTGACAAACCCGAAGGGCCTTATTCTACCAGAATGATGGCTGATGACGCCGTCAAGTTAATGGACCATCTGGAAATTGAAAGGGCTCATATAGTGGGTGCATCAATGGGAGGTATGATTGCGCAGGAACTGGCCATAAACTACCCGGAGAGAGTACTAAAGCTGGTACTGGCCTGTACCTTCGCCGTTAAGGACGACACCAGCGGCGATACGTCGGAACAGGCGGGACTATTGAACTTATCTCCCAGGAAAATGGCGGTGGCCATGGCCAAACTGGCGGTAAACAAGCCACTTTATAAGTTCGTTATCGGAACGCTGGCAATGATTCAATCCTATTTTACGGGGGCTTCCGCCAGGGCGGGCCTCAACGGACAGATAGAAGCGTGCAATAACCACAACACGCTGGACAGGTTACCATTGATTAAGGCCCCAACTCTGGTAATAGTGGGAACGAAGGATAGAATCATCAAGCCTGTTTCATCTGAAGTAATAGCACGAAATATACCGGGGGCTACACTTATCAAGATTGAGGGAGGTTCTCACATGTTTTTCCTGGAAAGCAGAGCCTTGTTCAATCAGAAGGTGCTCGATTTCTTAAATCCAGAGAGCCCAACCAAATAAGGGCTTCAGACCGGTATGGCATACGGGGTGGAGCGGGGAAATCTATGGTTTAAGCCGTGGATGTACCGAGGGCGGCCCGGGTGGGAATAGATATCTCGGACGGGGTGGGGTGGGGCTATTCGTGGGTGGCCGTCTTTATCTCCGGCTCGGTCACCGGCTGCTGGGTTTCCATGTCCCAGTACTCGTCGATGGTGCCGCCATCCACCTGGCCGTTACTCACGCTGACGATGGCCTCGTGGTCGGTGATGACCTGGGCCAGCACCTGGCCGGTGCGGTCGCCGTAGCCGGCGTGGGCGCACCGGAACTCAAAGACAAACCCCCAGCAGCCCTCGCAGAACGCGTCTAAAGTCTCCTGGTAGACGATGCTCCCCGCGATGCCGTCGTACTGAAAGGTCGGGCTGTTACGCAGGTATTCCTCGGCCAGCTGACGGCCCTCCGCCTCGGTAATGGTGCCCGCGGGCGTGGTGGTCGTCCCGGTGCAGGCACCCAGGAAGACACCCGCCAGTAAAATAGCCAGCACGCCCGTCATCAGCTTGAGTTTCATCGTATCCCCCTGTTATTGACATTCACTACATTATAACGAAAAAATGGGGCGCCTGGTTAGCCGTCCGGCGGCAAGCCCTCTGGCGATATTTCACAAAACCTGCTATATTATTCCCAAATGCGTTACGCCATTCCGGCCGATATTCACGCCAACCTGGACGCCATGACCGCCGTGCTGGGGGATGTCGAGCAGCAGGGCGGGGTGGACGAGATATGGTGCCTGGGAGACATCGTCGGCTACGGCCCCGAGCCATCGCAGTGTAT
>DAOUEH010000196.1:0-3774 GCA_034430635.1 Dehalococcoidales bacterium
TCCTGCTCAACCTGGCCGCCAACGATAAGCTCCCCATCGATGAGAGAGACCAGGCCCTCAAGAGGGCCCGGGAAATCGTCAAGAAAGGCCGCTAGCGCCTCCCGCCGGCGGGTTACCACCGATGAGTATTGACATCGGCATTATCGGCCTGCCCCAGAGCGGTAAAACCACCGTCTTTAGTGCCCTTACCGGCGGCAGCGCCGATGTCAGGGGCCATGCCGCCGCCGGCCAGCCGGCCCATGTCGGCGTCGCCAGGGTCCCCGAGCCGCGCCTCAACGTCCTCGACGCGATGCTGCACCCCCGGAAGCTGGTGCCTGCCGAGGCCAGGTACATCGACGTGGGGGCCTCGGTGCGGACGCTGGCCGGGGATAAGGGCATCGGCGGGGAGCTGCTCAATCAGCTGAGCGCCGTGGACACGTTAATCTGCGTCGTCCGCGCCTTCGAGGATGACAGCATCCCCCATCCCGAGGGCGGCCTCGATGCCGGGCGGGACATCGGCACCATGAACCTGGAGCTGGTCTTCTCCGACCTGGCCATCATGGAGCGGCGGCTGGAGAAGCTGGAGGTATCGCTCAAGGGGGCCAAACCGCCGGAGCGGGCGGGCCTGCTCCAGGAGAAGGAAATCCTGCTGCGGCTCAAGGCCGAACTGGAAAACGACCGCCCCCTGCGCGAGTTCGACCTGGAGCCGGCGGCGGCCCGAATCATCCATAACTACCAGTTCCTTACCGCCAAGCCCCTGCTCGTCGCCGTCAACATCGGGGAGGCGCAGGTCGCCGGGGCGGCGGCCATCGAAAGGGAGCTAAGCGAAAGGCACCGGGGCGCCGGTTGCCGTGTCATCGCCCTCTGCGGCGAGCTGGAGATGGAGCTGGCCCGGATGGAGGCCGAAGAGGCGAAAGAGCTCCGCGAGGGCTACGGCCTGAAAGAGCCCGGTCTGGAGCGCGTCATCAAGGCCTCCTACGAGCTCTCCGGGCTGATTTCCTTCTTCACCATCGCCTCCAGCGAGGTGCGGGCCTGGTCAATCAAAGAGGGCACCACCGCCCTGAAAGCGGCCGGGAAGATTCATACCGATATGGAGAAGGGCTTCATCCGCGCCGAGGGCATCGGCTTCGATGACCTGGTGGCCTGCGGCAGCCTGGCCGAGGCCAAGAAGCGGGGGTTGCTCCGCCTGGAAGGCAAGGACTACGTCGTCCGGGACGGCGACGTGATTACCTTTCTGTTCAACGTTTAGCCTCGTCATCGCCGCTTTTTTCCACCACCAGCTTGAGGCCGTCCTCGCCGATTACCCGGATATCCTCCCCGGCGGCGATATCGCCCTCGCGGGCAACGGCCCCCCAGAGCTCGCCCTTGATTTTCACCATGCCCTCCGGCTTAAGCGCACTGGCGGCCCGGCCCCGCGTGCCGACCATCGAGGGCAGGCCAGCTGTCACCTGCTTCTTGAGGGCGTGCGTGGTGAAGACGAAGAGCCAGATGCTGAAGGCCCCCCAGGCCGCCATGACGCCGATGAGTACCCCCACGGAGAGGTGAATATCGAACTGGGGGAGGAGCCAGCGCCAGATAACCCAGATGGCTACCTCCTCCGCCCCGGTGCTGAGGACGGCCAGTATCAGCCGGTTACGCGTCAGCTTGCTGTTCATGGTGCTATACGCCTATTATAGCAGCCCGGCGGGATTATTTTAATTCTTACCATCCGCAGCCGAAATGGCAGCCTGATATATATCTGTCCAAATGGGCAGAAAATAGCCCAATTTGTCATAAAAAACCCCTCCGTAGCACTTGACATCTATTGTAGGTAAATGGTATTATTTAATTTGTAATAATGCCCCAAGTGTTTTTTGTTCTACCTTCCTTACTTATACGCACCTGTACTGCCTGGCATACACGCACGCCTAAGTTCTAACGTTTAGCACGCCTCAGCACGAGTATTGTAGTACCTGTCTAAGGAGCAGAGATGGTTTTGACGCCGCAATCACCCGTACCCGATTTTATCAAAGTACCCCGCAAGTCCTATGCCAAGCTGCCCAATGTCCTCGATGTGCCCAATCTCATCAAGGTGCAGCTGGATTCCTTCCAGAGATTTCAGGAAGAGGGTCTCAAGCAGCTGCTGGACGAGATTTCCCCCATCAAAGACCTTACCGGCAACCGGCTGGAGCTTACCTTCGTCGCTTACGAGTTCCGCGAGCCGCGGCCCGGCCACTCCGAGCAGGAGTGCCACGAGCGCGACCAGACCTACTCCGCCCCCCTCTACGTAAAGGTGCGGCTGCTGGTCAAGGAGACCGGCGAAATCAAGGAGCAGGAGCTCTTCTTCGGGGACATACCCCTGATGACCGCCAAGGGCACCTTCATCACCAGCGGCGCCGAGCGCGTCGTCGTCAGCCAGCTGCTGCGCTCTCCCGGTGTTTACTTCACCGCCGAGGAAGACCCGGTCAGCGGCCGCCAGCTCTGTCAGGCCAAGCTTATCCCTACCCGGGGTGCCTGGCTGGAGTTCGAGACCTCCAACCGTAACGTGGTCTCCGCCAAGATAGACGGCAAGCGCAAGATACCCATCACCACGCTGCTGCGGGCCATCGGCTACGGCAGCGACGAGGAGCTGCTCCAGATGTTCGCCGAGCAGGACGGCCAATCCGACTATAATTTCGTCCAGACGACCATGGACCGCGAGCCGGCCATCACGAACGAGGACGAGGCCCTGCTGGACATCTATAAAAAGCTGCACCCCGGCGAGATGCCCTCGCTGGATAACGCCCGCAAGCTCATCAAGAACCTCTTCTTCGACGCGGCCCGCTACGACCTGGGCAGCGTCGGCCGCTACAAGCTCAACAAGCGGCTGGGGCTGGAAATCAGCCTCAAGGAGCGCACCCTGACGCGGGAGGACATCGTCGAAATCGTGCGGCACATCATCATGATAGATAACGGCCAGGACAGCGGCGACGATATCGACCACCTGGGCAACCGCCGGGTGCGCACCGTCGGCGAGCTGGTGCAGACCCAGTTCCGCATCGGCTTCCTGCGGCTGGAGCAGGTGGTGCGGGAGCGCATGAGCATCATCGGCACCGAGGCCATTACCCCCAGCGCCCTCATCAACATCCGCCCCATCGTGGCCGCCGTCCGCGAGTTCTTCGGCGGCTCGCAGCTCTCCCAGTTCATGGACCAGACCAACCCCCTGGCGGAGCTCACCCACAAGCGCCGTCTCTCGGCGATGGGCCCCGGCGGGCTCTCGCGGGAGCGGGCCGGCTTCGAGGTGCGGGACGTCCACTTCTCCCACTACGGGCGCATCTGCCCCATCGAGACGCCGGAGGGCCCCAATATCGGCCTCATCGGCTCGCTGGCTACTTACAGTATTATCAACGAGTACGGTTTCATCGAGACGCCCTACCGCCGCGTCATCAAGGAGCTGGACTGCCACGACGAGAAGCTGCGCGGCCGGACGGTCGCGGAGCCGGTGCTCAATAGCAAGGGCAAGACCGTCGTCGCGGCCGAGACGGTCATCACCGACGAGGTCTTCGCCCGGATTGCCCGGCTCAAGGAACGCCAGGTAAAGGTGGTGCCGTTCGTTTCGGACGAGATTATCTATTACCCGGCGGACGAGGAGGATAAATACATCATCGCCCAGGCGAACGCTCCCCTGGATGAAAACAACGAGTTTATTGAGAAACGAATCGAAGTCAGGCTGGCCGACGGCTATTTGCTGGAGCCGCCGGAAAACATCCAGTTGATGGACGTCTCCCCCAAGCAGGTGGTCAGCGTCGCCACGGCCCTGACGCCGTTCCTGGAGCA
>DAOUEH010000197.1:0-6331 GCA_034430635.1 Dehalococcoidales bacterium
CGCCTCGTCGAGGAAATCGTCGGCGAGGTCGGCGACGAGCTGGCCGGGGTGGAAAAAGACTACGAAATCATCAACGAGAACACCTTCCAGATAGACGGCTCGATGCGCATCGAGGAGGCCAACGAGGAGATGGACCTGGGCCTGCCCGAGGGCGAGGACTACGAGACGGTGGCCGGCCTCATCCTGCGGCTGCTGGGGCACATCCCGCGCCGCCACGAGCAGCTGCGCTACCGCGGCCTGAAGGTGGTCATCACCGAGATGAAGGGACAGAAGATAGAAAAAATCCTGCTGACCAAGGAGAAGCCGAAGAGTCCGGGCACCGGATAGCGGCGGGTGATTAAATGACCGGCAGCGAAACGGGTTATATCATCTTAATCGTCGTCTTCATCGGGCTGACGGCCTTTTTCTGCAGCTCGGAGACGGCCTTTCTCTCCCTGCAGAAGGTGCGGCTGGAGCACATGGTCATCACCAAGGTCAAGGGCGCCTGGCTGGTGGCCTCCATGCTCAAACGCCCGGGGAAGCTCCTCTCCGTCGTCCTGCTGGGCATCAATATCTGCAATACCGCCGCCGCCGCCTTGGCGACGTCGCTAGCTATCTCCATCGGGCAGCGCTCCGGCATGACCGAGGGGCAGGCCATTTTGCTGGCCACGATATGCGTCACCGTGGTTATCCTCATCTTCGCCGAGACCACCCCCAAGACCTTCGCCGCCCAGCATGCCGAGCGGATGACGACGACCTTCGCCCAGCCGCTGCGGGCCATCGGCTGGGTGTTCACGCCCTTCGTCATCGCCCTCAGCTGGATAACCTCCGGTCTGACCCGGGTAATCGGGGGGATGCCGGCCTCGCGGTCGCTGGCCAGCCCCGAGGAAATCCGCACCATGATATCCGTCGGCAGCCAGGAGGGCACCGTGGAGGCGCACGAGGCCCGGCTGCTGCGCAAGGTCTTCGACTTCGGCGACCGCCCCGCCTACGAGGTGATGGTGCCCCGCCCCGAGGTGGTCGCCATCACGGAGGGCGCCCCGGTGGGGGACTTCCTCAAGCTCTATACGGAGTCACCCATGTCGCGCTTCCCCGTCTACAAGGAGAACATGGACAACGTGGTGGGCATCCTGGCCGTCAAGGACGTGCTCATGGCCTTGGCCAAAGAGAGCGCCGACGAGACCACCAGCATCGACGAGCTGATGCGCCCGGCCTACTTCACGCCGGAGTCGAAGCGCATTGACGAGCTTTTCGCCGAGATGCGCGACGGCAACTACCGCATGGCCGTCGTCATCGACGAGTACGGCGGGACGGCCGGTATCGTATCACTCAGCCGCCTCGTCGAGGAAATCGTCGGCGAGGTCGGCGACGAGCTGGCCGGGGTGGAGAAAGACTACGAAATCATCAACGAGTACACCTACCAGATAGACGGCTCGATGCGCATCGACGAGGTCAACGAGGAGATGGGGCTGGAGCTGCCGGAGGGCGAGGACTACGAGACCGTCGCCGGCTTCGTCCTCAGCCTGCTGGGGCACATCCCCCGCCGCCACGAGCAGCTGCGTTACAACGGCCTGAAGATGGTCATCACCGAGATGAAGGGGCTCAAGATAGAGAAAATCCTGCTGACCAAGGAGAAGCAGGCCCAGGCCGCCCGCAAGGCCCACTCCCAGGCGCCGGAAAAGGCCCGCAAGGACGACGAGAAGAAGCCCAAACCCTGAGGGGCGGCCGTAATACTATTATTTTCCGTTTAAAAATGAGCATGCAGCGTCTGCGCATCAGATTCAGCCGGGGGGAGGAGCTCAAGTTTATCTCCCACCTGGACTTAATGCGCCTCTGGCAGCGGGCACTTAACCGGGCCGGGGTGGCCCTGGCCTACTCGGAGGGCTTCAATCCCCACCCGCGCCTGTCGCTGGCGGCGCCGCTGGCGCTGGGGGTCACCAGCGAGGCCGAGCTGATGGACATCGTCCTGGCCAGGTGGTCTTCGCCCCACGCCTTTACCGCCGCCGTGAGCCGGCAGCTGCCGCCGGGTATCGCCATCGACGGCGTCTTCAACACCGCCCTCAACCTGCCCTCGCTCCAGTCCCAGGTGCGCTTCGCCGAGTATACCGTCACGGTGGAAAGTAGCCGTAAACGGGACGAGGTCGAGGCCGCCATCGAGGCCCTGCTGGCCAGGGAAAGCCTGCCCTGGGAGCACCAGCGCGATACCGGCCCGCGCCGCTACGACCTGAGGGCCCTCATCGACGACCTGTGGGTAATCGACTGGAACGGAGGTCGCGGCAGCCTGGGGATGAGGCTGCGCTGCGACGCCAACGGCTCGGGGAGGCCGGAGCAGGTGGCCGCCGCCCTGGGCTTTGAGCGATACCCCGCCTCGATACACCGCACCCGGCTTATCCTCGAAGCGAAGTAGGGTAGAATTTCGGGCTAAGCCAAGGGGATGAAAAGAGATTGCCGCGTCGCTGGCGCTCCTCGCAATGACATTGGGGTGGGGTAAAGGAGTGGGGGTAATCTACGGGCTAAGCCGCCGATGTGCCGAGGGCGGCTCGGGTGGGAATAGATAACTCAGACCGGGGAAGGGCGGGGGAGAGGTTTATAAATCATTATGTCCAGGTCTCAAGGTGAAATCTCACTAAAAGAGCGGTTACTCGCTTTCATCCGCGAGCAAGACCTCGTCAGCCCCGGCGAGACCGTCCTCGTGGCCGTCTCCGGCGGGCCGGACTCGGTCTGCCTGCTGCACATCCTCAATAAGGTAAAAGATGAGCTCGGCATCCGGCTGCACGCCGCCCACCTGAACCACCGGCTGCGCGGCGCTGATGCCGACGCTGACGCCGGGTACGTGGCCGCTCTCGCCAAGAAGCTGGGGATACCGGCCACCATCGCGGCCCGCGACGTGGGCGCTTACCGGAAAAAGAGACGCCTCTCGCTGGAGGAGGCCGCCCGCGAGGTGCGCTACTCCTTCCTGGCGGAGGCGGCCGCGGCCGGCGGGGCGGCGCGCGTGGCGGTGGGGCATACCGCCGACGACCACGTCGAGACCATCCTGATGCACCTGCTGCGGGGCAGCGGCCCCCGGGGGCTGCGCGGTCTCCTGGCGGCTAGCCCCTGGCCCTACCCCGGCACCGGGCTTACCGTTATCCGCCCGGCGCTGGGGCTCTCCCGCGCCGAAACGGACGCCTACTGCCGCCGCCACCGTCTCAGCGCCCGTGCCGATGCCACCAACGACTCGCTGACGCCTTTCCGCAACCGTATCCGCCGCGAGCTCCTGCCTTTGCTGCGTGAGTATAATCCGCAGGTGGCCGGGGCCCTGAAACGCCTGGCGCGCCTGGCCGCCGACGACCTGGCCTTCATCGAGGCGACCGCCGGGGGGCTCTGGGGCGGCCCGGTGCGAAACGAAGGGGAAGCCGTGGTATTTGACAAGAAGCCTTTCCTGGCCCTGCCGCTGGCCCTGCAGCGTCACCTGATGCGGGCGGCGGTAGAGAGGCTTACCGGCACGCTGAAGGACATCGAGGCGGGGCACATCGAGGATATCATCGAGGCGCTGGGCAAGTCCTCCGGCAAGACCATCGGCCTGCCCGGGGACTTAAGCTTTACCATCGAGCCCGACCGTTACGTGCTGGCTCCGGACTCGGTTTCCACCTGTCCTTTTCCTCCCATCGTAGGGGAGACCGTGCTCAAGGTTCCGGGGCGGACGGAGCTGGCGGGCTGGGCAATCGAGGCGGCGCTGGTATCGCCGCAGGAAGCCGGAGAAAAGAGCCACGATGAGTTTACCGCCTACCTTGATTCAGCCGCGGTGGGGGGCGAGCTGGCGGTGCGCCGCCGCCTCCCCGGCGACCGCTTCCAGCCGCTGGGCATGGGCAGTCCCAAGAAGCTCAACCAGTTCATGATTGACGCCCGCATTCCCCGCGGCTGGCGCCAGCGCGTGCCCGTCGTCACGGCGGCGGGGCAGATTATCTGGGTGGTGGGCTTCCGCATCGACGAGCGTGTCCGGGTCACCGGGGCCACCCGGCAGGTGCTGCGGATAAGATTCCAGCAAAAGTAGCTCCAGGCTCTTTCTTTTTTTAACAATAACTCACTCGCTGTGTCCTCCTCTCGATTTGATTGTATCTACCTCACCCCCTTTGTCCCCCTCTCCTGACGAGGTGTCACAGGAGAGGGGGATATTATTTAAAAAGAGGGGCTTCGCCCCTCTTAAACACCCCGCTGATACTAAAGGGGTTTCACCCCCTCTTCGCAGGCTACTCTCGGGGGGTAAATCCCTCTCACTCTCCCTTTACCAAAGGGAGACGACCCACGGTGCAAAAAGTATTGTCCCCCTTTACAAAAGGGGGATAAAGGGGGATTTATCAGCGGGATAAGCCGCGTAAGCCAAAGGGCGGTTTGGGTGGGAATAGATAACTCCGGTGGGGTAGGGCTTATTCCGTGGCGATGGCCCAGGCGGGGCAGTAGATATTTTCCACGCAGGCGCCGCACTCGGTGCACTTTTCCGGGTCGATGACGTACTGCTCCTCCCCCTCGGAGATAGCCCCGAAAGGACACTCGTAATAGCAGGCGCCGCACTTTACACAGGCCTCGGTGATACGGTAAGCCACGGAAATCCTCCCCCTTTCCATGATAAACGAAACCGCACCGTCAGGAAAAGTTTCAAGACATCAGTAAAAATAATCCATAAACCCCTTGACAAGAGGGCACTCCCTCGTTATAATACTATCTAGATATATCTAGATAATACAAGATATATTTAACATTGAGTGTAATCTATAGAAAGGAGGCTGATATGTTTAGAGACAGGATATTTGGTGGTGAGGGGTTTTCCCATGGTTCGCGCCGGGCGAGCTCCTTTCACAAGGGCGACCTGAAATACGTCATCCTCGACCTGCTCGAGGACAGGCCGCGGCACGGCTACGACATCATCCGCGAGCTTGAGGAGCAGTCCTTCGGCTTTTATAAGCCGAGCCCCGGCGTCGTCTATCCCACCCTGCAGATGCTGGAGGAGATGGGCTATGCCTTCTCCGTCGAGCAGGAGGGGAAAAAGATATACACCATCACCGAAGACGGCCGGCAGTTCCTGGCCAAGCAGAAGGACGTCGCCAAGGGTGTCCGGAGCAAGATAAAGCGCGGCTGGAGTTTCAAGAACATCGGCCGCATGGCCATGGTGATGAAGGAGTACCACGCCCTGGAGAACCTGCTGAGCCGAGGGTTCCGCAGCGGCGACGCCGATAAGGCGCAGCGCATCCGCGACGTGCTCACCCAGGCTTACGAGAACATTGAGTCCATATTGAACGAGTAGCCTAAAATACGGGTATAAATAAAAAGGAGGTTTCAAATGGGGTACTTTAGAATCTTTGCGGCGATACCGGGTTTCTTCCTCTCCTCGCTCTTCGTGATGCTGCTCTGGGACGTCATCGCCCCCAAGCTCGGCTGGGCCGACATCAACTACGTGACGTCCATGCTCATCACCATCACCCTGTGGCTGGCCGTAGCGCCGCTGGCCGCCGCCGCGGGCAAAAAGAGTCACGACAAGTTTTAGTCGCGGCTGAGACGTAAGTAATCGAGTGGGGAATGGGCCGAAATGATACCGTCCGCAGGCGAAATAACCATCGAGTACGACGAGGTTGACCAGAGCTACTACGCAGTCTGGGAACCCCCCAGGGCCATCGGCCTGGGCCGGACCCGGCGGGAAGCCCTGGAAGACCTGCGGGCGGCGGTCGATTTCGGCGTGGAGACGTTCATCGGCTCGAAGCTTGAAGAGTGTCCCGAGGCTTGATAAGGCCCCATCCCCACTAGAACTGGAACAGCTTACCGGCCAGCTCCGCCAGCCTGAGGAACAGGCCGGGGATAATGCCCAGGAACAGCACGCCCAGGCAGCAGACGAAGAGGGCGAGCCGCGGCGCGCCGGAGGAGGGCACCTTCTCCGGGGAGGCCGCCTCGCCGAGCCACATCACCTTGACGACGCGCAGGTAGTAGTAGGCGGAGATAACGCTGTTGATAACGGCGATAATCACCAGCCAGAGCAGGTCGTTGAGGACGGCGGCGCGGAAGACGTAGAACTTGGCCATGAAACCGGCCGCCGGCGGCATGCCGATGAGCGAAATGAGGCAGAGGGTCAGGGCCAGGGCCGTGAGCGGGGCGCGCTTGCCCATACCGGCGTAGTCGGCGATGTTGTCGCTGCCGACCTTGTTGGAGATGGCGATGACGGCGATGAAGGCCCCCAGGTTGGTCAGGGTATAGCTGGCCAGGAAGAAGAGGATGCCGCTCTGCCCGGCGATGCTGGCGGACGAGGCGAAGCCGAGCGTGGCCAGACCCACCATGAGGTAGCCCGCCTGGGCGATGGAGGAGTACCCCAGCATGCGCTTGATAT
>DAOUEH010000198.1:0-3568 GCA_034430635.1 Dehalococcoidales bacterium
GCGGCTTGGGTGGGAATAGATTACACCGATGGGGGGTTGGGGGGATGTATCACCGTTGACACGCCCCCGCCGGATAAGTAGCATAATGGCGGAAGGTATCAAACGCTATGCCCCAGCGATTCTTCGGTAAAAAGATAGAGGTGGAAACCTCCGGCAGCGAGGTGAGCGTGCCCGTGTCCTTCCGGCTGGAAGGGCGGGAATATCAAATCACCGAGGTACTTGAGTCCTGGCCGGACTACGGCTTCGGGCGGAGCGTCACCGGGCGCAAGGGCTGGCGTCAGCGCCACCACCGCACCTATTACCGGGTGAAGACTACCGGGGGCGAGGTCTACGAGATTTACCACGACCGGGGTACCAGCCTGAGCCATCCCGAGCTCAAGAAGTGGTATTTAGCCGAGCAACTGTAAATAAACTATATAACCCAGATTATTGAAACATCGGCCGTTTTAGCTTAGAATGTAAGGACATAAGCTGGCGACGTGGCCAAGAGGTTAAGGCGGGGGTCTGCAAAACCCCTATTCGGCGGTTCGAATCCGCCCGTCGCCTCCATCCCCATTAGAAACGGGCCGCCCCTACGCCAGGCAGGCCTCCAGTTCGTCCTCGTAGACCACCACCTCCCGCTCGCTGGCGCCCACGCGCACGTTGTAGATGAAAAAGACCTGGCCGGTACGCGGGCTTATCCAGTAGTAATCGGAGACCTCCCCGATTTCTCCGGCGTAAAGGCTGATATCGTTCTCCCGAGGCGTCAGGCCCTGCTCGCCGACGGGCTGGATGATTACCTTTTGACCCACCACGTATCTGGGTTCCATGGCATTATCCTCGACAGTCATTTGCGCATAATAATACGAAATGACGCTTTTGTCAATACCCTGTTTAAAAAATTATTACGCAGCCGGCTACCGCCGGAAAAGGGGTAAATACGGCGTATCTAGTGCCAGCCGTAGCCCTGGCGCAGGCCCCGCACGTAGGCGGCCTGCCCGGCGTGCTGGAGGCCGTCGCTGAGGGTGCCGACGAGCATCATCCCCACCGTCGGCGGCGGCTTAAAGGGCGTCCCCTCCACGGTCTTGTCCAGATCGGCCTTCTTCAGCGTGGGGAAGTAGGCCTTAGAGCGCTCCAGCACCGCCTTATGATAGCCCAGCAGCGTGGCGGCATCGGGCGACTTGAACTTGGCCAGGTCGGCCGGCTTGTGTCCCAGGCCGTGGTCCTCGGGGTCGGCGGGGCGGCCGAACTTCTCGTGCCAGCCGTCCTTAATCCAGAGCTGCTCGGCCCCCATGAACCGGGAGATGGACACGTCCTGCCAGCGCGTCAGGTGCCAGACCAGCCAGCCGATGGAGTTGCAGTCCGGCTTGGGCTGCCAGTTGAGGTCTGCCACGCTCAAGCCCTCCAGGGTATAGCCCAGCGCCCTCAAAATCCCCTCGTAAGCCCCCGATAAGCAATCGTGCGTTTCCATAAGTTGCCTCCTGAATATTTAAGTCCCGGGTCGTGCCGGGGTACTTCCCATGTTTCACGGCACGTAACTATATTCTAAGGCCAGGGCCGGTCGGCTTTCAACCGGGTTGCCCGCCCCGTCTTGACACCCCACCCACCACCGCCTACAATGACTCATGTAACGCCGGGATGGCGGAATTGGCAGACGCAGCGGACTTAAAATCCGCCGGAGAAATCCTTGTGGGTTCGAGTCCCTCTCCCGGCACCAGCACGGAGGGTGATATGCATCCCTGGCTTGCCATTGTCATCGGTTACCTCCTCGGCTCCGTACCCACCGCCTACATCGCCGGGCGTATCCTTAAGGGGCGCGATATCCGCCAGCTGGGCGATAAGAACTCCGGCGCCGCCAACGCCTTCCGCGAACTGGGGCATAAAGCCGGTATTATCGTCGGCTTCATCGATGCCGGCAAGGGTGCCCTGGCCGTCTTCATCGTCCAGGCGGCCCACCTGTCCCAGACCGCCGTGCTGCTTACCGGCGTGGCCGCCGTCATCGGGCACAACTGGCCGGTGTTCATCGGCTTCCGGGGCGGGCGGGGCGTCAGCACCAGCATCGGGGTGCTGCTGATGATATTAACCTGGCCCATGCTCATCCTGGCCGGGCCGGCGCTGCTGGTGCTCTTCTGGCGCCGCAACGTAACCCCGGCCTGCGCCGTCCTCTTCGCGCCGCTCTCGCTGGTCGGCTGGTGGGTCGGCACGCCGGCGCCGCTCATCATCTATAGTATCGGCCTGCCCGTCCTGGTGGGGCTGACCCACTTTCTCCGGACACGCTACTGGGTGCTGCGCCAGGCCTGAGCAGGGTCGCTGATAGTAACGTTGGATAAGGGGCTTAGTTGACCAGAGAAAAAGACAGGGGCCTGGTTCAGGTCTTTACCGGCAACGGCAAGGGCAAGACGACGGCGGCGCTGGGCACGGTGCTCCGGGCCGTCGGTCACGGCCGCAAAATTTTCATTGTCTTCTTCATGAAGGGCGACTACGACTACGGCGAGTACAAGGCCCTGGCCGTGTTCCCCAACGTGGAGATATCCCAGTACGGCTTCCGCGAGTTCGTCGACCCGGCCAACATCAAACCCGAGGAGAGGGAGCAGGCCGCCCTGGCCCTGGCGGCCGCCCGCCGGGCCGTGATGAGCGGCCGCTACGACCTGGTGGTGCTCGACGAGATTAACGTGGCCCTGGGCTACCAGCTCATCGAGCTGGATGACGTCCTCCATCTCATCGAAGACCGGCCGCGGCACGTCGAGCTCATCCTCACCGGCCGCTACGCCGATTCCCGCCTGCTCGATGCGGCCGACCTCGTCACCGAGATGGTCAAGGTCAAGCACCCCTTCGATAAGGGCATTAAGGCCCGCCGGGGTATTGAGTACTAGAGCGAACGTGGAAAAGCTACTGCTGGCAACCCAGAACCGGGGCAAGGCCCGCGAGTACCGGCACCTGCTGGCGGGCATCCCCTATAAAATAATCACCCCGGACGAGGCGGGCATCGCCGCCGGGGTCGAGGAGACCGGCGCCACCTTCGAGGAAAACGCCGTCCTCAAGGCCACCACCCTGGCCGCCGTCAGCGGGCTACTTACGCTGGCCGACGATTCGGGGCTGGAGGTGGACGCCCTGGGGGGCGCGCCGGGGGTGAACTCCGCCCGTTTCGCCGGGCCGGGCGCCAGCGACGCCGAGAGAATCAGCCTCCTCCTCAAGAAGCTCAAGGACGTGCCGGAGGGGGCGCGGGCCGCCCGCTTCCGCTGCGTCATCGCCATCGCCGCGCCGGACGGCCGGGTGGAGCTCTGCTCCGGCGAGAGCCGGGGGCTTATCACCAGAGAAACTCGCGGTACTCACGGCTTCGGCTACGACCCGGTTTTTTACGTCCCAGAGCTGGGCAAGACCATGGCGGAGCTTTTACCGCGGGAGAAGAACAAGATAAGCCACCGGGCGCGGGCGGCGGCGCGGGCACGGGAGCTATTGATGGGATGGCATTAGGGTCAATATAGCTTCTCATCCCCCCTTTCCTGTATAATGCACCTAGAGGCTGTTATCATGACCGGACTTTCCGATTCGTTCCAGCGCCCCATCAACTACCTGCGCATCTCGGTAA
>DAOUEH010000199.1:0-2491 GCA_034430635.1 Dehalococcoidales bacterium
ACAGCGGCATGGACGCCGCCCGGCTGGGGCGCTATTCCTTCATGGGGAGCGACCCCT
This sequence comes from Dehalococcoidales bacterium, assembly GCA_034430635.1. GTDB lineage: Bacteria > Chloroflexota > Dehalococcoidia > Dehalococcoidales > RBG-16-60-22 > DAOUEH01. Next base: position 58 of record DAOUEH010000199.1, read on the forward strand.
TTCTGGTGCTGCGCAGCCGCGGCGACGAGATTACACTGATTAAGGACGGCGTGGAGGAAGTGCGGCGGGGCAATCCCTTCGACGTGCTCGGCGAGCTTTTGGAGACCTACCGGCTGGACGCTCACGAAGCCGTCCCCTTCACCGGCGGGGCGGTGGGCTATTTCAGCTACGACCTGGGCCGCCTCATCGAGCGCCAGCCCGATACCGCCGTCGACGACCTGAATTTGCCCGAGTGCTACCTGGCCTTTTACGACGCCGTCGTCGCCAGCGACCACCGGGAGAACCGGACGTATATCTGTTCCACCGGCCTGCCGGAGCTCACCGAGGCGAAGCGGCAGCGCCGGGCCAAGGAGAGACTCGCCGAGCTTAAAGACACGGTGGGAAAAGGCCCGCCCCCCGGTGACCCTACCGACGGCAAGGCCGGCGGCGGCTCCCTCCGGGGCAATTTCACCCACCAGGAATATCTGGCGGCGGTGGCGCGGGCGCGGGAGTACATCGGCGCCGGGGACATCTTCCAGGTGAACCTCTCGCAGCGCTTCGAGGCAGAATTGAACGTTTCCCCTTACGAGCTTTACACGCGGCTGCGCGCCATCAACCCGGCCCCCTTCGCCAACTTTTTCAACTTCGCCGGAGTCAGCATCGTCGGGGCCTCACCGGAGCGTTTTCTTAAGGTCAGCGGCGACCGGGTGGAGACCCGCCCCATCAAGGGCACCCGCCCGCGCGGTAAGACGCCGGAGGAAGATAAGGCGCTGGCGGAGGACCTCCTCGCCTCCGCCAAAGACCGGGCGGAGAACATCATGATTGTCGACCTGGAGCGTAACGATATCGGGCGTGTCTGCCGCTACGGCACGGTTAAAGTCACCGAGCTGGCCGTCCTGGAGACCTATCCCACCGTCTTCCACCTCACCTCGACGGTGGAGGGGCAGTTATGTAAAGGCAAGACCCGCACCGACCTCCTCAAGGCCACCTTCCCCGGCGGCTCCATCACCGGGGCGCCCAAGGTGCGGGCGATGGAGATTATCGACGAGCTGGAGCCGACCCGCCGCAGCGTCTATACCGGCTCGCTGGGCTACCTGGGCTTCGACGGCAATATGGATCTGGATATCGTCATCCGCACCATCATCGTCAGGGACGGGCGCGCCTATTTCCAGGTGGGCGGCGCCATCGTCTACGATTCCGAGCCGGAGGCGGAGTACGTCGAGACGCTGGACAAGGGCCGGGCGATGTTTCAAGCGCTGGGGCTCTCGGTGGCGAGCCGGGAGAAGGCGGCATGATACTGCTCATTGATAACTACGATTCGTTTACCTATAACCTGGTGCAGTACCTGGGCGAGCTGGGGCAGGAGCCGGTGGTCTACCGCAACGACGCCGTCACTCTGGAGGAAATCGAGCGGCTCGCCCCCAGCCACATCGTCATCTCACCCGGCCCCTGCACCCCCCTGGAGGCGGGCATCTCCAACGACGTCGTCCGCCACTTCCGGGGCAAGATACCCATCCTGGGGGTCTGCCTGGGGCACCAGTGCATCGGCTATGTCTACGGCGGGCTCATCCGGCGGGCGGAGCTGCCCATGCACGGCAAAGAATCGGTCATCCACCACGACGGGCAGACCGTCTTCCGAGGCCTGGCCTCGCCGCTGACCGGCGGGCGCTACCACTCCCTGGTCATCGATACCGCCACCCTCCCCGCCGCGCTCACGGTATCGGCCAGGACGGAGGACGGCGTGATTATGGCCGTGAGGAGCCGCCCGGATGCCGTGGAAGGCATCCAGTTTCACCCGGAGTCCATCATGACGCCGGCGGGACACGATATACTATCGAATTTTCTGAGCATGTCGGTTGCAGCAGGGAGTAAATAATGGCAGAGCTGATTTATCTCAACGGTAAAATGATACCGTCCCAGGAGGCGCGTATCTCGGTCTTCGACCACGGCTTCCTCTACGGCTACGGACTCTTCGAGACGATGCGCGCCTATAACGGTAAAATCTTTCTCCTCAAGCGGCATATCAAGCGCCTCAGCGATGCGGCGCATATCATCGGGCTGGGGGCCAAACTCGGCGGCTCCAATCTAGCCCGTGCCTGCGAGGAGACTTTGGCCGCCAACGAGCTTAAGGACGCCCGCCTGCGCCTGACTGTCACCCACGGCGATGCCGACGCCTTCCCCTGGGCGGAGCGGGGCTGCAAACCCACCGTGGTCATCACCGCCCGACCGTACGCAGCGCCGCCGGCGGAGAAATACGAGCAGGGATTCAAGATGTTCCTGGCTACCATCCGCCGCTGCCGCCAGTCGCTGGCCGCTGGCGTCAAGTCCACCAACTATCTCGTTAGCGTCATGGCGCGCATCGAGGCGGTGGAGCACGGCTGCGACGAGGCGGTGCTCCTCAACGACGACGGCTTCGTCGCCGAGGGGAGCATCAGCAACTGCTTTTTCGTCAAGT
>DAOUEH010000200.1:0-1620 GCA_034430635.1 Dehalococcoidales bacterium
CCCCCAGGATTTTCCCGCTTGATTTTTCCGCCACCAGCTTGACGACGATTTCCCTTGCCCCCGGATAGTAGCTGGCGTGCTCCGGGGCGGGGACGAGGGCCGTGATGGTCTCGTAGCCGGCGGCCTGTGCCTGCGCCGCGGAGAGGCCCGTCCGGCCCGCGTTATAGTCGAAGAGCTTGCAGATGGCCGTCCCCAGCACGCCGGGGAAGGTAAGGCGCCCGCCGGTAACGTTGCTGCCGATGATGCGGCCGTGCTTGTTGGCGGTGGAGCCCATCGGGGCCAGCATCGGCTTTTGAGTGATGATATTGGTCACCTCCACGCAATCGCCGCCGGCGTAGATGGCCGGGTCGCTGGTCTGGAGGTATTTATTTACGGCGATGCCGCCGAGGGAGCCGATTTTTAGACCCGCCTCTCTCGCCAGCCCCACCTCCGGCCTTACGCCCAGGGAGAGCAGCACCAGCCCGGCCTTTGCCTCGCCGCCGCCGGTGATGACGCTGGCGACGCGCCCGGCTTTATCGCCGCTAAAGCCGTTAACGCGCTCGCCGCAGCGCAGGGTAACATCCTTACTTGCCAGGTGTTTCGCCAGGGAGGCGGCCATCTCTTCGTCCAATAGCTGCGGCAGGGCCCAGCCCAGGGCCTCCAGCACGGTTACTTTAAGCCCCAGGGCGGCCAGGGCCTCGGCCATCTCCAGCCCGATGAGCCCCGCCCCGACGATAACCGCCTCCTTGTTGGCCAGACCGGCCGCGTATTTCTTAATGGCGCTGGCGTCCGGCAGGTCGCTCAGGGTGAAGATGCCCTTGAGGTCGCTGCCCGCCCAGCCGGGCCGGACGGGGGCGCTGCCCGTGGCCAGGACGAGCTTATCGTAGGCGATACTTGAGTCTTGCTTCGTTTTCAGGTCGGTGACGGTAACGGTGCGCTTCTTGCGGTCGATGGCCGTCGCCCGCGTGCCGGTGAGCACCGTCATCCCCAGCACGTCGCGGAAGTGCTCCGGCGGCCGGGCGACCATGGGGCCTTTATCTTTGATGACCCCGGAGATGTAGTAGGGCAGGCCGCAGGTGGCCGTGGAGAGGTTCGGCCCCTGCTCGATGATGGTTATTTCCGCGTGCGGGTCGCAGCGCCGGGCGCGGGCGGCGGCCTTGGGGCCGCAGGCCGTCCCGCCGATGATGACGATGTGGTTGTTTGACATGATGATGCCTCCGGGGTTTAAAGATGAATAGCAAAGTCCAGAGCTATTATAACGGCTGTGGCTATTTATATGCCAGTTAGCAGGTTTAGTTAGATAACCTCACCCCCTGTGTCCCCCTCTCCTGACGAGGCTGCAAACAGGAGAGGGGGAAATCATTTTTTAGAAGAGGGGCTTTGCCCCTCTTAGACACCCCGTGGGGGTAGGCTTTTCCCCACTACTCCACCCCGCCGGAGATTTTCTTTCCCACCCAACTCCGCCCCTCAGTGTAATATTTTCCCACCCGGCCCGCCCCGGGGCATTTCCGGCCTGTCCGGTAATTTCGTCCCCACACCCCGGTGGGGTGAGGGTATGCTTTCTTCCCATTCTGGCGTGGGGTAAAGGGGCGGCATCTGGGGGCTAAGCCGCCGATGGCGAGGGCGGCCGGGTGGGAATAG
>DAOUEH010000201.1:0-11175 GCA_034430635.1 Dehalococcoidales bacterium
AATTGATGCTGGGAATGTCCGTGCTGATGGCGCTGCTTCTCCTGGCGGTATCCTGCGACGGCGCCACCGATGGCACCGACACCCCGACGACGCAACCCACCACCGATGCAACGTCAACCCCGACGCAGACGCAACCCGCCACCGATGCAACGCCGACATCTACCTACAGCCCGCCCACCGCGTTGCCGGCCGATTCTTACCCGCTGATTTGTTTTAATGCGCCCAGCGGTGACTGGCACAATTACTTCACCTTTGAGATTGAAAACTACGTATTGAGATACCAGGCCATACGCTACGATTACTATCACATTGACAGCGACTCCATCAACGGCGTCAATGCCGGCGACTTTATAGCCTACGTCGGCGACCTCTGGAATACGAACAATACCTGCTTTCTGGTATACTACTCCCGGCTCGACGGCAAGCTCCACTATAAGGTCATCAACCCCTACGCCATCCCCGGCACCGACCCCGACCGCGGCCAAATGGGGGCTACACACGAGGGAATCCTGGAGGGTTACGCCACGTCGATTCCCGCCAATTACGTCAGGTTCACCTACTGGGGCCCGTACGGGGTGCACGTCAACTGGACGGACGACTACGGGCAGGGACATTATGCCGTGATTGACCAGTGGGCCGGACTTACCGAGAAGGGCGACTCGGCCGCCGACGACCGCCCCGCGGTGCGAGAAGCCACCGCCCACGGCCGGATTGTACTCCGCGCCGACTACCTGGAGCTTAACCGGCAGAAACAGGAGGAGGCGGGCGGCGTCGTCAACTGGATGAGGGAGGACGATAACCACCTGGAGCTGAAGTTTAACCTCAGCGGGGGCAGTGTTAGCGGCTCGTATTGGCGGCGGCAGTCGATGAACTTTCACTGGCCGCAGGCCGACCCCGACGGGCCCAAGACCACCATCGTCGGCCTTAACATCGGCGACATGACCGGTACCTACTCCGGCGGCGAAACGGGCAGCTTCGAGGGCACCGTCACCGGCTCGATAACCGGCATCTTCGACGGTCTGGTCAGCGAGGCCAGCGACGGCACCACCGACGGCACCTGGTGGGGGGAGATGGACGCCAGCGGGCGCATTACTGGGACGATACACTATAACTTGGTTTATGCAAATTCAGACACCATCTTCGAGGACTGGCTGGACTTCGAGGCCTATCTGGAGTGAATAACTAAATAAATATCGCCACCTGGCAAAAACTGAGGCGTAATTTACTTGACGGAGAGCGCCAGGGATAATACCATACTTGTAGTAGGGTTACAGGCTGGGCCGAACGATAACCGGCGGCTAATTGCCCCGGCGTCTGCAGGGAGAGCTGATGGCGATAAATCTCCAGAGGTTTACAGGAAACCCCATCCTTGAGCCGGAGCCCGGGCACTGGTGGGAGTCCAAGGCGGTCTTCAATCCCGGCGCCCTCTACGAGGCGGGCAGAGTCCACCTCCTCTACCGGGCCATCGGCGACTCGGATATCTCGGTGCTTGGCTACGCCTCCTCGCGCGACGGGTTTCGCATCGACGAGCGGCTCGACGAACCGGCCTACTGCCCGCGGGAGTCCTTCGAAGGCGCCCACCTGCTCAATCCTGCGGCAGGCCAACCTGAGTGCCCACCCGTGCCCGTGAGATACGACGATGACTATGTATCCGGGGGCGGCCTGGGGGGGTGCGAAGACCCCCGGCTGACCCGTATCGGCGACAGGGTATACCTGACCTACGTCGCCTTCAACGGCTACGGCCCGCCTCGCTCGGCCCTGTCCTGGATACATATCGACGACTTCCTGGCCCGGAACTGGCGGTGGCAGCGGCCGGTGCTCATCTCTCCGCCCGGGGTCGTCGATAAGAACGCCTGCATCCTCCCGGAGAAAATAGGCTCCAGGTACGTCATTTTCCACCGGATTTACCCCGATATCCTCATCGATTTCGTCGACGACCTCGATTTCGACGGCCAGACCCGCTGGATGAAGGGCGAATACCGCATCAGGCCGCGGGCCGCCTACTGGGACAGCCGCAAGGTGGGCGCCGGCCCTCCCCCGATGAAGACCAAAGCAGGATGGCTGCTTATCTACCACAGCGTGGGCGAGCGCGACCCGGGCCGCTACAAGATGGGGGCGATGCTGCTCGACCTGAAAGACCCGACCAAGGTGCTGGCCCGCTCCCGGCAGCCCATCCTGGAGCCCGAGGTCTGGTACGAAAACGAGGGGTGGAAAACCGGCGTCATTTATCCCTGCGGGGCCGTGATAATCGCCGGCCGTCTCTTCGTCTACTACGGCGGGGCTGACAAGGTGGCCTGCGTTGCCTCCATAGAACTGGACGAGCTCCTGGAAGGGCTTACCGGCGGGCGCCGGGCGAAGGGAGGCCGTAAAACCCGCCGCGGCAGGCCGAAAACAACCCGGTGAGGATGCCAAGCGATGACTAAATTCAAGCGCTCCGAAGAGAACCCTGTCCTGATACCCTACTCCGAGAACGACTGGGAGGCCGAGGCGGTCTTCAACGGCTGCCCGGTGCGCAACGGCCGGGATATCCACTTCGTCTACCGGGCGGTATCGCGGCCCCAAATCGTCTCCGGCACGGAGATGAGGGTGTCGTCCATCGGGTACGCTGCGAGCAGCGACGGCATACATTTCCGGGACCGCCGCCAGCTTATCAAGCCCGAGTACGACTGGGAGCGCTTCGGCTGCGAAGACCCACGGGTGACCAGGCTCGGCGATAAATATTATATCTTTTACACGGCGCTGTCCACCTACCCCTTCTCGGCGGAAGGCATCAAAATCGGCCTGGCCATTACCCGCGACTTTAAAGAAATCGAGGCCAAGTACCCGGTTACCCCCTTCAACGCCAAGGCCATGGCGCTTTTCCCCTCCAGAATCGGGGGCAAGGGGGTAGCTGTCCTCACCGCCAACACCGATAAGCCCCCCGCTAAAATAGGGCTGGCCTATTTCGACCGCGAGGAGCAGATGTGGTCGCCCGATTACTGGCAGGGCTGGTACTCCTTCCTCGACGACCACGTCCTGCCGCTGCAGCGTACCCCCCAAGACCACATCGAAGTCGGGGCGCCGCCCATCCAGACCAAAGAAGGGTGGCTCCTCTTTTACTCCTATATCCGCAATTACTTCTCCCCCCCGGCCACCTTCGGCATAGAGGCGGTCCTGCTCGACCTGGAAGACCCGTCCAAAATCCTGGCGCGCACCGAGGAGCCGTTACTGGTGCCGCAGGACGTCTACGAGAAATACGGCCGGGCGCCTAACATCGTTTTCCCCTCCGGGGCGATGGTGAGGGGAAAGAAGCTGTATCTCTATTACGGCGCCGCCGACAGCACCTGCGCCCTGGCCACAGGCAGCCTCAGCTCGCTCATCGACGAGATGCTCCGCGACAAGGCCCGGAATATAAGGATGGAGCGCTTCGCGGGCAACCCCATTATCACGCCCAAGGCCGAGAACAGCTGGGAGTCGCGGGCGGCCTTCAACCCGGCCGCCGTCTACGAGGACGGGAAAGTGCACCTCCTCTACCGGGCCATGTCGGAAGACAATACCTCGGTGTTCGGCTACGCCTCCTCGCGCGACGGGTTTCACATCGACGAGCGGCTCGATGAGCCGGTCTACGTGCCCCGCGAGGAGTTCGAAAAGAAGCACGTGCCCAACGGCAACTCGGGGTGCGAGGACGCCAGGCTCACCAAAATCGGCGACCGGTTTTACCTGTGCTACACCGCCTACGACAGCTACCTGCCCCGGGTGGCGATGAGCTCGATTGCCGTAAGTGACTTCCTGGCCAAGCGCTGGGAATGGAAGAAGCCGGTGATTATCTCGCCCCCCGGTATTGACGATAAAGACGCCGCCGTCTTCCCCCGTAAAATCGGCGGTAAGTACGCCTTTCTCCACCGCGTCGGCAACAGTATCTGGCTGGACTTCAGCGACGACCTGGAATTCACCGGCGAAAAGCGGATTAAGGGCAACATCATCATGAGCCCGCGCCAGGAGCCCTCGGCGGCGGAGAAAATCGGCATCGCCGGCCCGCCCATCGAGACGGAGTGGGGCTGGCTGCTGCTTTACCACGTCGTCGCCCCGCGGGGCCAGCGCATCTACTACTTTTTTAGTGCCGCCCTGCTCAATATCGACCAGCCCTCCCAGGTTATCGCCCGGTGTAAAACGCCCATTCTCGAGCCGGAGATGCCCTACGAGATACACGGCCAGGTGGCCGACGTCGTCTTCCCCTGCGGCGCCGTGATTATCAAAGACCGGCTGTTCGCCTACTACGGCGGGGGCGACAGCGTTATCGGCGTGGCGACGATAAGGCTCGCCGACCTCTTCGAGGGCCTGTTCCTGGAGAGCGGACTCCGTCCCAAGGTAGAGGCGGCCGCCGGGCCGCCGCTCCCCTGGGTGACCTACGGCGAGTTTATTCCCGGCGTCCCCCTGGAGCTGCCCGCCGAGCTTGCCTCGCCGGGCGGTGAAAAGGTAGATATCGCGGCCATCTACAAGGACATCGAGCAGAGGTACCAGGGCGAATTCGACGATTTTATTCACGAGAGGCTCAAGGTGCCCCGCAGCGGCGGTGCGGCGGAGGTCGCCGGGGGCGTCAGGGCCTTTATGGAGCGTGCCGAGAAGGAGCTGGCCGGCAGCCTCTTACCGGGAGACCTGTGCTCCGTGGAAGGCACCCGGCGAGTCATCGAGGCGATATTCGCCGGTTTCTCCCGCGGGGATACCTTCGCCCTGATACCCGAGGTATGCTCGCGGATTCTGGCGCAGTTTCCGCCCCGCAACCTGCTCATCAAGTTCGGCAGGGCCACCGCCGCCGAGATGGAAAAGCAATACGGGCCGAACGAAATACTGACCCTTGCCAGCCTGTCCGAGGAAAGGGAGTACATGGACAGGCTATGGGACTGGATATGGAAAAACGCCCGCCCCGAGCATTTCGGCCCCCTGCCGCCGAGGCCCCTCATCGTCAGCTACGAGGACTTCCCCTCCCTGATGGAGATGAAAGATACCTCGGCCCTGAGCAAGCTCAGCGGCATGGTCGTCGTCAGCAACCTCAGCCAGGGGATGGGGGGAGAGTTCCCCACCCTCCGCTACCTGACCACGGTGGTGAAGAACATCATCGAGGCCGAGCGGTTCGGGGAGATATGGAAGGGATTCGCCCAGCAGAAGAGGGGGTTCAAAAAGAAGGTCATCAACTCCCTGGAAGGGCACTGGGGAAGAGAGCCGCTCTCCGCCCATAACATCTTTGAAAACCAGAACCAGCGCCTACTGGTGCAGCGGTTGAGGGAAATGGCGGCAGACCTGGAGAAAATCGGGAAGCATCCGGCCGCGGCCGGAGTCCTCCTTGATATGGCCGCCGGCTATCACCTGGCCCGGAGCCTCCCCGACGGGCAGTTTGTCCCCTGCTCCGCCTGGACGTGGGCAAGCTACAGTTTCAAGGGGGGTAAGGGCACTCCCACCTCCCTCTCCCTGCACGTGGAGAGAGACTGGGTATCACGGGAGCTGCTGATGGCGCTTTACCAGGCCGCCGGCGGGAGCGAGGCGAAGATGGACATGCGAATCGCCGAGCTTATGGGCCGGGAGAAGGAATCGGAGAACCTGGCCAGGGTGCTGTTCCCCGATACAAAATAACCGGATAAAGGCTCGGATAGAGAGTCGCGTGATTGACCCGTCGTCGGTTTATTTCTTAACCGGCCTGACGGACGCCTCTTTGGTAAGCCTGGCATCAATAAAAATCAGTGGTTTGTTGATGCGTTTCACCACCAGAGGGCAGTGATACATCCCCTTGGGAATAAAGGTGTAGCAGGGATAGTTTATCTTGATTACCTTGCCGTCCAGCTCAAACTCAATGTCGGCATCAAAGTCCAGGAAATTCTTAGGGTCGCCGCCGATGAGAAATATGTACTGGTCGAAAGGGTGTTGGTGGGAAGGCCCGCCCAGCGATTCGGGTTTGGTGACGTAGGCAAAGCCTACGGCCAGGTTGGATTCGGGGATATCTTTGGCACCCAACGCCGTAATCATCGGCGACGTGATAGTATCATGGATTGATTGCCACGGCTGAAACTCGACGATATTCGGTTCATGCACGATATTCTTCAAGTGTTCGAGATCCATAAAACCCCCCTTTATTTTTACGCTTCGGGCCGAACAAAATACTTAATACAAATATAGGTGAATCACGATATATAACGCAAATAAAAAAGTACGGGGAAAAGCCGGACATACGGGGGCTTCATCACCGGAGCCCCATTTTGTTTCCAAGCCGTTATGGCGTGGGAAATAGATATTTAAAGCTCCAGAGGGGGAAGGGCCAGTAATCGGTTCCGAAGGTGCCGGGATGGAAATACGGCGTCCAGGGAGGGAAGATATAGCCGGGCCATCGGCTTTCCAGCGTCCTTTCCGTCAGCCAGCCGGGCAGGATATGAAGGTTCCAGGCCCACTGGGCATAAAGAAGAGATCCGAAAACCATGAGTATCACCATTACCGGTATGATGAATTTCAGCGGGAATCTATCTATTATCAAAGCGCAGATGATGACTACGGGAAAGAGCCCCGGTAATAAAAAGCGGTCGAAGATAACAAATCCCCCGCCCATCTTGAGTCCCGCCGTCCATTCGTAGCCCAGATACAGGAAGAAGACGGAAACGAACCAGCCGATGAGGACTAATAATATGTCCCAGGGCAATTCCGAGCGCAGGCTCGACCACCTGCCCTCCGGCCGGCCCCGCTTGAAGAAAGCGGCGAACTTATGATACAGCACCAGCACAAAGCCGGGTATACCGATAACCAGGAGCGGGAAGCCGATGAGCAGATTCCTGGAAAAACCCTCCAGGTTGTAGCGGACTATCTGGAGCGGTATGGACTCCCCGGACGCATCCACCTGCCCGAAATACTGGAAAGCGAATTTGGTCGGGTACGGAGAAACGGAATAGCCGTATTGCAAAGGAGAGTTAAAAACGTAGTAGTTATAGAGCAGAATCGCCAGCATGGGCAGCCCGATTCCCAGCACGAGCGGTATGATTTCCGGCCTGATCCCGGTGTGTTGTCCTTTTCGCCAGGCGATGAACCTGGTTACCACCAGATGCAAAGCCAGTATGGCCGCTATCGGCAGGTTGGTATAGCGCGCAATCACCGACCAACCGGTGAAAAAGAAGGCGATGAAAAGCAGCATGCCGCCTTTCACCGGAGTGAGTTTGTCTCTCTGCAGGTGATAGTAGATATACAGGCCTCCCCCTATTACCAGTAGAGCCAGGGAAGAATAGGTGTCCATGTAGGCCCGGTTGAGCATTACCATGCCGATTGGCGTGAAAAGCACCAGTAAAGAGCCAATCATGGCGGCTCTTTCGCCCCGCAGGCGTTTGAGTAATATAAAGGTCACTATCACCATGCCCAGCGCCAGCAGTACGTTGCCGTAGCGTGGCAGGCCCATTTTTTCAAAAGGGACCAGGTAAAAGACGTAACCCGGCGCTTTTTCCAGGGCCCATTTATTGTATTCGAGGGGTAAATACTGGAGTAACGTGCCGCCCTGCCGTATAGTATCCAGCGCTTGCTGGGATTGAGCGTAATTACTTACCGTGAGATGGCCCTCGGAGAAGTTCCTGGTGCCGTGATAATAAGCCCAGTCATCGGGGTCGGGCATCTGGAGCGGCGTAGCCAGTATCAATACCATAGCGATGATAAAGCCTACCCCGACGATGGCCCTGTTAAGAGTGATGTGTTGTTTTAGATGACAGAAGTGGCGCAAAGGCAGCATTTTATAATGCTAGTATGACAGATTCTGTTAACCAAAGGCAATCGTAAGATTGTTTAGAAAATGTTCATAAGTTCTATATGATATGTAATGTTTTATTTAGTTCCCCAGCGATATTCTTAAACTAGATGAATAGGAAACTGCCATTACTTATTATCTTTATAGTTATTGTATTTATCGCTACCGGCTATAGCGTCACCTCCGGCGGTGAATTAGGCGTGCACACCAACATCGCGGGCCAGGTGGGCGACGAGCCGGCAGGCGCCGTACTCAACCAGACGGAAGATAGCGATAATGCCGAAACCGAGATTAACGACAGTCAGAATACGGCGGTAAGAAATCCTGCCTTTGCCGAGGTGAGGGATTTCATTCTGGATGATAAGACCAGCCGTAATAAATTCGTCCTCAATCAGTACGAATGCCGGCACTTTGCCACCGATGTCAACAATAATGCCGAGGCCGCCGGCATAAGGTGTGCGTTCGTCCTGCTCTGTTATCGGGTCGGGCAGCATGCCGTTGTTGCCTTTGAGACTACCGACCGGGGTTTGGTCTACATCGAGCCGCAGACCGACGCCGCCATCCACCCTGAAGTCGGCGGTAAGTACCAGAACCAGGACATCATCGAGATTCTCGTCTGCTGGTAAAAGGGTTTGGCCCGCACTTATTGCATAATTGAAAAAAGTACCGGAAAGGCCCCCCGGAAAAAACCCGGGGGGCTGACTTTTTATCAACCCCCCGGGCAGGTTACGATAATGGCCTTATTATTGGCCGCGGCGCCTTATCCACATCAAGGTCACCAGCAGGCCGATTATTACTACCGCCCCACCGATAAGACCGCCGAGCACACCCCAGTTGACCGGAGTTTCCTCTACCGCCGGAGTAGTTGCCGCCGGCGTGGTTGCCGCCGGGGTCTGCGTCGGTGCCGGCTCGGTCGGTGCCGGCTCGGTCGGTGCTGGCTCGGTCGGTGCTGGCGTCGGCTCCTCTACCGCGGGCGTTTCCGTGGTCGGCGGCGGGGTTACCAGACCGGCCACCTTAAAAGTGCCGCTGAACCCTTCCAGCAGGACGGTATAGACGCCCCGGTCGGCCTTGGTCACGGTGAAGGTGAGCGGCTTGCTTTCGCCGGCCGCAACACTCAAGCTCTTCGTAGCCTCAAGCACGCCGTTTATCTTGAGCGCGGCGGAATAGTTGCCTTCGCTACCGCCGGAGTTGGTTACCATGATGCTGATGCTGACCGCTTCGCCGGGGGTCACCTCTTTCGGAGTGATATTCAGGGAGCTGACGGAAAAGGCCGCTGGCTCGGGCTCGCTGATTATGGCGAAAGTGGTAAGGTGCGCTAACGGAGCCGAGAAGGTCTGGCTGCCGACGCTCACGGTGCTGTCCAGGGTTATCCACTGATGGCGTGATTCGTCGTAGTAGGCGATTGTCAGTTGGTATGGGGTGACACCCCAGGCAGCCAGATCCGCCGGATTGTACTTCCATATCAAGGTTGCCGCCGGGTCGAAGGAAACGCCGTCAGGGCTGATATCGTAGGCCAGGCCGATGATATGGGAACCGGAGGGTGGAGCCGGAGGATTATGGACTTCCACTATATTGACCTGCGTGAGAGGCTCCAGGTCTACGGTCAAACCTATCGTATCTTTGGGGATAATAACCCTGCACACCTCATCAAAGGAAGTAGCAGTTACCGTTGTCAAGAAACGCCCCTCCGGATTTACATACCCGGTAATATTGGTGGTGCCGGGTGGCAGTCCTCCACCTCCACCTCCACCACCACCACCTCCACCACCGCCGCCGCCGGGTAAAGCAGCACCCTGGCCGCCAAAGGCGGTGCCGGTCAGGTCAGCCAGAGTCGGTACGGTACCGGTTGCCCTTATTTTAGCCCACATGTATCCGGCGTAATCCGGCGGGCCGACGATATCCGCGACATTTACCCCGCTGTCGGAGCAGTCTATCCACTCCGTGCCGTTCCACCAGCGCAGTTGCAGCGAGTATTCGTTCAGCCCGGTGATATCGGCCTGGGTATAGTAGACCCTGATCTCAATCTCATCGACACCCGTGGTGTCATCGATGTAGACATCGACATAGGTACCGGTGGACCCGGCGAAGCCGGTGCCGGGGTTGCTTTCGTAGTTGGACACCGTTACCGTCGGCGTGCCCGCCCCGGTCTTGGTGACCGTGGTTTGGGCCGTTCCCTGGGCGTTGACGGTATCCACACCGCCCGTCGTTGTCTGTGACTGGGTATCGCTGACAGTGGCCCCTATCCAGGGGTCGTAGTCGATATAGTCGGTTACGGGATTGCCAGCACCATCGGTGTTGGTGTCCGCATGAGTCGGGCCCGACTTATCGCCCCACCAGTTGTTGGTGGCTTTCATCACGAAGCCGTTGGTCGGGTCGCCGATGACCTGGATGCCGTACTGGCCGTTGTCGTAGATGTTGTTGAACTGCGCCGTGATGTTTACAGTGCCGTCGTAGCAGGGATAAGTGGGAGCGGCACCGTTGGGGTTGAGGACGGGGCCTTCGGAGGTATGCCGCCGCTGGCTCTCGACTACAGGTTCGAAAGTGGGGTTCCAGTAGCGGCCTTCCAGGTCGAGCATGATGCCGTCCCAGCCGTTATTGTAGATGTCGTTGCCGGTGATGGTGTAGTTGTGGTTTATCGGCCCCATGTAGATGCCGTTCTTCCCGTTATCGTAGATTTCGTTGTCCTTGATGGTCAGGTTTACCGGGCCGTAGGCCGTGGTGGCCCCGCCGACCTTATCGCTGGAGCCGCGGATGAGGAGAATGCCGTTACCAAACATCAGTTCATTTTGACCTTCGTTGGTCACCCCGCCGTTATCGTAAATCTTGTTGTTCTTTATGGTCAGACCGGAGAAACCGCCGGCGGTCTCGATACCACTGCGATGGGCACCGTAGATTTCGTTACCATCGATGACAGTACCGGCCATCGAGGCCGGGCCGCTGGCACCGTAGGCGTAGTACGAAGACCAGATGAAGACATTGTTGCCGTTGCCCTTACAATCGAATATCTTGTTGCCGGAGAAGGTGCTGTCGACGATGCCGAACTCGTCGCCGGATGGGTTGTTGACGAGGTAAAGCCCCATGCGCCCGTGGGTGCCGTCCTGGCCTATCAATTTAGTGTTAGGGCCGATGACATTGTTCCTGACAATGATGTTACTGACCTCCTGAGTTTGAGCCCGGACGCGTACCAGGGAGGAATTCAAGTTACCTACCGCGTTGAGCTCCTGGACGATGAATCCTTCGAAGGTGACGTTGCTCACGTCGACGATATCAACGATGGCGATATATCCACCGGCCGGGTTGGGGTGCTGGATGATGGACTCGACCGTGTCGTCCCAGGCATAGCCCTCCGGGACAACGTAGCCGTTCTTGTTGACGTCCCAGGTGGCGCCGCGCAGGGTGAGGGCTTTATTGATGACGATGGCCTCGGTATA
>DAOUEH010000202.1:0-6123 GCA_034430635.1 Dehalococcoidales bacterium
ACGGCGGGGACATCGCCGCCAAGATAGCCGCCATCGAGAGAATCGATGCCGAGGTGGTGAGCCGGCTGCGCGCTTACCCCGGCGACCTACGCCTGCTGGTGATGCCCGACCACCCCACCCCCATCGCGCGCCGCACCCACACCGCCGACCCGGTGCCCTTCCTCATCTGGGGGAAAGGCGTCACGCCCGACGGCGCCACACGCTTCACCGAGGCAGAGGCCGCCAAGACTGGTGTTATAATAGAGGAAGGGTATAAAATCATGGGGAGGTTTTTAGGGGAATATTGAACCTATCCCCCTGGACTACAAAGTGAGTAATTACGCAATTGAGCAAATACGGAGAGTCTTATAAATGGCCTTAATCGTGCAGAAATACGGCGGCTCCTCGGTGGCCAATGCAACCAGGATAAAAAACGTCGCCCGCCGCGTCGTCAGGACGCGCCAGGCCGGTAACCAGGTCGTCGTCGTCGTATCCGCCATGGGCGATACCACCGACGACCTGGTGAAGCTCGCCTACCAGATTAATCCCACCCCGGACATGCGCGAGTTGGACGTGCTCCTCTCCACCGGAGAGGTCGTCTCCGCCACCCTGCTGGCGATGGCCCTCCACGGCACGGGCCACCCGGCCATCAGCCTCAGTGGCGCCCAGGCCGGCATTACCACCGATACCGTCTACAGCCAGGCGCGCATCACCAATATCGAGCCCCGGCGCGTCCTGCGGGAGCTGGAGCGGGGCAATATCGTCATCGTGGCCGGTTTCCAGGGCATCAACGAGGACATGGATATCACCACCCTGGGGCGGGGCGGCTCGGATACCACCGCCGTGGCCCTGGCGGCGGCGCTCCAGGCGGTGCGCTGCGAGCGCTATACCGATGTCGACGGCATCTACACCACCGATCCGCGTCTCTATACCAGGGCGCGCAAGCTCAAAGACATCAGCTACGAGGAGATGCTGGAGATGGTCACCTACGGCTTCAAGGCCATCCACCCCCGTGCCGTGGAACTGGGCGAGCTCTTCGGCGTGCCCATCCTGGTGGCCTCCAGCTTCAACGATAACCCCGGGACGCTAATTCACAAAGAGGTGTCTATGGAACTACACAACAAAGTGAGGGGCATCGCCCACGACCTCGATGTCGCCAAAATTACCGTGGTCGGCGTGCCGGACCAGCCGGGCATCGCCGCCGCCATCTTCGTGCCGCTGGCCGAGGCCGGTATCAGCGTCGATACCATCGTGCAGAACGCCTCTATCGAGAACATCACCGACCTCACCTTCACCCTGGCCGAGGGGGAGCTGGCGGCGGCCATGAAGGTGGTGCGCCCCCTGGCCGAGTCCATCGGCGCGCGGGAGTGCCGCTCCGATACGGGCCTGGGCAAGGTGAGCATCATCGGCACCGGCATGCAGAACACGCCGGGCTACGCGGCGCGCATGTTCCGCACCCTGAGCGAGGCGGGCATCAACATCCAGCTCATCGCGACGTCCGAGATAAGGATAACCTGCATCATCGCCGCCGCCAGGGTCAAGGCAGCCGTGGGCGCACTGCACGACGCCTTCCAGCTGGAAGAAGACTAGGGGGATATATGGGGGGCTGAGGGGTACCGGTCGCCTATTCTACGTTGACGACCTCTTTCACCTCGGGGATTTCCTGCTTTAATATACGCTCAATGCCGTTCTTCAGGGTGAGGGTGGACATGGGGCATCCGGCGCAGGCGCCGACGAGCTTTACCTTGACGGTGCCGTCGTCAACGCCGATGAGTTCCACGTTGCCGCCATCCCTGACCAGAACCGGCCGTACCTTATCGAGTACCGCTTCCACCTTTTCTTGCATTTTACCCGGCTCTCCTTTAAAATTTAGTGGGCCTATTTAAATTCTATCCGCCACCGGGCCGGTTTGTCAAACCGGGCAAAATTCGTGCCCCGAAACCCTTGTATGGCATGTATCGCTGGTGTAGAATATAATACTTAAATGTACTTTAACGTGTTTAGATTAGCTTACGTGGAGTTCCGGGGAATTTAATGACGCGCGAAGATGAAAAACTACTGAGACTCAAGCAGCAACGCAGTAAAGAGGCCATCGACCTGGCCATGCAGGCCCGCTGGCAGGAGGCGGTGGCGGCAAATCAGGAGATAATCGAGGCCTTTCCCCAGGACGTGGACGCCTATAACCGCCTGGGCCGGGCCAGTATGGAACTGGGGAGATACAACCAGGCCAGGGAGGCCTACCGGCACGCCGTGGCCCTGGACCCCTATAACGCCATCGCCAACCGCAACCTGCGCCGCCTCAGCGACCTGAGCGAGAGCGACACCGCCGAGGTCGAGACGGACAAGGTCGAGCCGCACCAGTTCATCGAGGAAATCGGCAAGGCCGGGGTGATTACCCTATACGACCTGGCCCCCAAGGAAAACCGGGCCCGTATGGTGGCCGGCGATAAAGTGTATCTCAAGGTGGAAGGCTCGGTGCTGGCGGTGGCCAACAGCCGCGGCGAGTACATGGGCAAGTTAGACCCCAAGTACGCCCAGCGGCTCATACGGCTCATCCTGGGGGGCAACCAGTACACGGCCTCGGTCATCAAGTCCACCATAGACCTGATGACCATCATCGTCCGAGAGACCTACCAGCACCCCTCCCAGGCCGGTAAGGTATCCTTCCCGCCGCGGGGGATGGAGGAGTACCGACCCTACGTGAGTGATAAACTGCTCAAAGTGGAATCCGACGAGGACGAAGACGAGTCCGGCTATACCATCATCGGCGGCGACGGCGTGGAGGTATTCGCCGACGACTCCGAGGGCGGGGACGAAGACGAGGACAGCGAGGACGAATAGGAGGCAGACAGACCCATGGTGCAGGAGCTGAAACAGCCGGTACCGCGTAACATCGATGAGGAGATGCGGAGCTCCTACCTCGATTACGCCATGAGCGTCATCGTCTCCCGCGCCCTGCCGGACGTGCGCGACGGCCTCAAGCCGGTGCACCGGCGTATCCTCTACGCCATGAACGACATGAACCTGCGCCCCACTGGCCCCCACCGCAAGAGCGCCCGCATCGTCGGGGAGGTGCTGGGCAAGTATCACCCCCACGGCGACGCCTCGGTCTACGACGCCATGGTGCGCATGGCCCAGGAATTCTCGATGCGCTACCCCCTCGTCGACGGGCAGGGCAACTTCGGCTCGGTGGATAACGACCCCCCCGCCGCCATGCGCTATACCGAGGCACGCCTGGCCAGGATCGCCGAGGAGATGCTCGTCGACATCGAAAAAGAGACCGTCGACTTCATGCCCAACTTCGACGACTCCCTCCAGGAGCCCCGCGTGCTGCCCACCAGGCTGCCCAACCTGCTCTTAAACGGCAGCGCCGGCATCGCCGTGGGCATGGCCACCAATATCCCCCCGCACAATCTCGGCGAGGTCTGCGACGCCATCGCCTTTCTTATCGATAACCCCAAGGCCTCTCTGGAAGAGCTTACCCAGTTCGTCAAGGGGCCGGACTTCCCCACCGCCGGTATCATACAGGGGCGCGAGGGCATCCGCAACGCCTACGCCACCGGCCACGGCAAGCTGGTGGTGCGGGCCAAGGCCCACGTGACCAACGCCAGCGCCGGCGGGCGCAGCCAGATAATCGTCAACGAGCTGCCCTACCAGACCAACAAGGCCGCCCTGGTCGAGACCATCGCCGATTTAGTCAGGAATAAGAAAATCGAGGGCATCGCCGACCTGCGCGACGAGTCCGACCGGCAGGGCATGCGCATCGTCATCGAGGTCAAGCGAGAGGCCCAGCCGCAGAAGGTGCTCAATAACCTTTACAAGCATACCGCCATGCAGTCCTCGTTCTTTGTCAACATGCTGGCCCTGGTGGACGGCCAGCCCCGCGTCATCAGCCTGCGGGAGGCCCTGCAGGCCTTCGTCGACTTCCGCCACCAGGTCATCACGCGGCGCTCCCGCTACGACCTGAAACAGGCCAGGGCGCGGGCGCACATCCTGGAGGGGCTGCGTATCGCCCTGGACGCCATCGACGCCGTTATCAAGACCATCCGCGAATCGGATACGACCGAGACCGCCCGCAAGAACCTGATGAGCCGCTTCGGGCTCACCCAGATTCAGGCGCAGGCCATCCTGGACATGCAGCTGCGGCGGCTGGCCAGTCTGGAGCGGCAGAAGATAGAGGACGAATACGCCGAGCTGGTGAAGACCATCGCCTTCCTGGAAGACCTGCTGGCCAACCCCCGGCGCATCCTGGTGCTCATCAAGGAAGAGGTGGGCCAGCTCAAGAGCAAGTACGGCGACGAGCGCCGCACCGCCATCGTCGAGCAGGGGCTGCTGGAGTTCACCGAGGAAGACCTCATCCCCCACGAACGCGTGGCGGTCACCCTGAGCAGCCGCGGCTTCATCAAGCGGATTCCCTCCCGCAACTACACCCCGCAGCACCGCGGCGGCAAGGGTATCATCGGGCAGGTGACGCGCGAGGAAGACGCCGTGATGCTGCTCGTCGTCGCCGATACCCACGACGACCTCTTTTTCTTCACCGACCGGGGCAAGGTCTTTTACCTCAAGGCCCACGAGATACCCGCCGGCTCGCGCACGGCCAAGGGGCTGGCGGTTATCAACCTGCTCTCCATTACCGGGGGCGAGCGGGTGACCTCCATGGCGGCCACCACCGGCCTTATGCCCGATGCCTACATGGTCATGGCCACGCGCCTGGGCGAGATTAAAAAGACCTCGCTGGACAAGTTCGCCGCGGTACGCTCCAGCGGGCTCATCGCCTTCGACCTGGAGTCCAGCGACGAGCTGGTATCGGTCTGTATGGCTCACGATAACGAGGATATCATCATGGTCACCAGCAAGGGGCAGTCGATACGCTTCAACGTGGGCACGCTGCGGGCCGCCTCCCGCACCTCCGGCGGCGTGCGCGGCGTGCGCCTGGCCAGGGGCGACAGCGTCGTCAGCATCGATACGGTTATCAAGGGCGGCCATCTCCTGGCGGTCACCGGGGGCGGCTACGGCAAGCTGACCCCGCTGGACGAGTACCCGCAGCAGCACCGCGGCGGCAGCGGCGTGAGGACTTTCAAGATAGTGGATAAGACCGGCGACGTGGTCGCCGCCCGGGTGGTCAAGCTCACCGAGGAAATCATGCTCATCTCGGCGGAGGGCATGGTCACCCGCACGCCGGTCAAGGAGAAAGACCCGCGCATGGGCATCACCACCCAGGGCCGGAGCACCCAGGGCGTGCGCGTCATGAGCCTGGACGAGGGCGACCGGCTGGTGGCCATCACCGCCTTCGAGCAGTAGCGGGGGCCTTTCCGCCTCTTTTTCCCTCTATTTTACGCCTGGAATTGGCGTATATCCGCACTTGCGCAATTGCGCCGATACGCAGATATGCTTTTCGGTCGGGGAGGAAACGCCACAGCCCCTCCCGCCAGGGATTTGCTTTCCCACCCGGGCCCGCCCCGGCGCATCCGCATCTAATTCCTCAGTTCTTACCCCATCCCTCGTTGCTGAGAGCATTTGAGAGGTGCAACCTCTCAAAAAAGTTCTTTCCCCCTCTCCTGTGAGACCTCGTCAGGAGAGGGGGATTAAGGGGGTGAGGTAGAAAAAATGGGAGGGGTGGAGAAAGCCCCCGAGTAACGGCGGAAAAGCTCTATTGCGCAACTGCGCAGCAGCGCACTTACAGATGAAGACAAGAGCCGAAACGCTTTATGGCTGCTTCTCCCGGCAGTTCTCCGTCGCCTCCAGACCGCAGGCATTACAGGCGCCGGTGCGGCAGTCCGGCGTGGCCAGGCCCTCAGAGGCCCGCCTTAGCTCGTCCTTGAGGAAGGCGACACTTACCCCGCTATCGATGTGAGACCACGGCAGAAACTCATTCTGGGGCCGCTCACGGCGGGCGTAGAAGTCCGGCGAGAGCCCCTCGGCGGTAAAGGCTTGCTGCCAGATATCAAACTTGAAATGCTCCGTCCAGGCGTCGAAGCGGCTGCCCGCCTCCCAGGCGCGCCGGATGACCCGGCCCAGCCGCCGGTCGCCCCGCGAGAGGCAGGCCTCCAGCAGGCTGGTCCGGGTATCCTGCCAGGAGAGCCGGGTGCCCTTGCGGGAAAGGCCCTGCTGCAGCACCTCCTGCCTGGCGGCCAGCGACGCCGC
>DAOUEH010000203.1:0-2118 GCA_034430635.1 Dehalococcoidales bacterium
CCCTCAACGTCCTCCATCGTCTCGGTGGGCAGCCCCACCATGAAGTAGAGCTTGAGGCCCGTCCAGCCGCGCTCGAAGGCGGTGGCGGCCGTCTCCAGGAGGCTGGCCTCGGTGAGGTCCTTGTTGATGGCGCGGCGCAGCCGCTCGGTGCCGGCCTCCGGGGCGAAGGTAAGCCCGGTGCGGCTGCGGGTGGGCAGCGAGCCCACCAGCCGGATGGAGAAATCGTCCAGGCGCAGCGAGGGAAGCGACAGGGTGAGGTTGGGGTAGCGGTGGGAGAGCTTGTTCACCAGCCCGTCGATGCCGGAGTAGTCGGAGGTGCTCAGGGAGACGAGGGAGACCTCGTCGTAGCCGCAGTTCGCAATAAGCTCGCCGGCGGCCTGGAGCACCTCTTCGTGGGGGCGCTCGCGCACCGGGCGGTAAATCATGCCCGCCTGGCAGAAGCGGCAGCCCCGCGAGCAGCCGCGCTGTATCTCGATAGCGCCGCGGTCGTGGATGACCTCGATGTAGGGCACCACCGGGCGAACGGGGGGCGGGGGCAGCTTGGCGACCAGCCGCCGCTTTATGCTCGGCCTGGCCTCCGGGGCGTTGGGGGTAATACTTTTCGTGATGCCCTCGCCGTCGTATTCCACATCGTAGAGGGACGGCACGTAGACGCCTTCCAGGGCGGCCAGTCGGCGTAGGAGGCCGGCCTTACCTTCGCCGCGGTGCTCGCGGCAGGCATCTAAAATTTCGGGAACTACCTCCTCGCCGTCGCCGATAACGAAGGCGTCGATGAAGTCGGCCAGGGGCTCCGGGTTGAGGCAGCAGCTACCCCCGGCGATGACGATGGGGTGGGTGTCATTTCTGTCCGAGGCGAGTATTGGTATCCCGGCCAGGTCGAGCATATTGAGGACGTTGGTGTAGCCCAGCTCGTAGCCCAGCGAGAAGCCGATGATGTCGAAGTCACGGAGGGGCCGCTTCGTCTCCAGGGTGAAGAGGGGCGTCTTCGCGGCGCGCAGGCTGGCCTCCATGTCCACCCAGGGGGCGTAGACGCGCTCGGCCAGGGCGTCGCCCCGGCGGTTGACGATGTCGTAGAGGATGGGCACGGCCATATTGGACATGCCGACCTCATAGGTATCCGGGAAGGCCAGCGCCACCCGGAGCGGCGTGGCGTCCCAGTCCTTGACGACGGCGTTCCACTCGCCGCCGGTATAGCGGGCGGGGCGGTTGACCCGGCGCAGGATTTCGTTATCGAGCAAGCTAGACCTCCGGTCTTAAAATTATAGGGGGAAACCGGGGCAGGCGCAAATGGGGCCGGCCCCTCGACGGGCTCAGGGCGAGCGGTGAAGAATGAAATGTCATTCCCGCGCAGGCGGGAAACCAGGTGGTGAGGAACAGGGGAAGTGCGCAGTTGCGCAAATGCGCCATTGAGTTTCTTCCCTGTCTAAGTCCCCCTCTTTCTATTGGGCTAGTAATGTTGTATATTAGGGTGTGATTCGGGAAAATCCTGCCTGAGGAGGGGCGATGAACGTTATCTGGGTAATATCCGATACGCTAAGGCGCGACCACGTGGGGGCCTACGGGAACAAGAAGATTATCACTCCGTCGCTGGATGCCTTCGCGGCCAGGTCGGTGCGCTTCGACCGACACTACATCGCGGGCTTCCCGACCATGCCGACCCGCGCCGACTACCTGACCGGCCGCTGGACGATGTCCTACATGCAGTGGGAGCCGCTGTTCAAGGACGAATTACTGCTTCCCGACCTCCTCGCCAATAATGGTATCCACACCGCCGCGGTCGTCGATACGCCGTTTTATACCCGCGTCGGCATGAACTACGACCAGGGCTTCCGCACTTTCGACGAGGTCGTCGGCCAGCTGAATCTACAGTGGGTGGATTCCCCCGACGGTAAAGGCGGCGAGGTCATCCACAGCATCTACGGCGGCGACGTGAGGGAAGGCCGGCGCTACGAGTCCGATTACTTTGCGCCCCAGACGTTCACCCGGGCGATGCAGTGGCTGCAGCACCACTACAAGGAAAATTTCTTCCTCTACGTCGACACCTGGGACCCGCACGAGCCGTGGGACCCCCCGCTGTATTACACGGAGCTTTACTGGCCCGGCTACGACGGCGAGATA
>DAOUEH010000204.1:0-12467 GCA_034430635.1 Dehalococcoidales bacterium
CATGTGCGGCAGGACGACCTTGGTGCAGAGGAAGACCCCGTCCAGGTTGACGGAGAGAATCAGCCGCCAGCGCCGGTAAGGCAGGTTGAGGAACGAGTCCTGGGCGGTGACCCCGGCGTTGTTCACCAGCACGTCTATCTTGCCGAACTTCTCCAGGGCCTGGTTGACGATTTCGTTGACGTCGTCCTCGACGGTAATATCGCCGCCCATGGTGAGCGTCTTGCCGCCGAGCTTCTCGATTTCCTTAGCCGTCTCGTCCAGCTTGCCGTCGTCGGTAACCCGGTCGCAGACGACCAGGTCGGCCCCGGCCTCGGCCATGCCCAGGGAGATGGACTTGCCCAGCCCCTGCCGGGCCCCGGTCACCAGGGCGACTTTTCCCTTTAAAGACATAGGAGCGCCTCCTTATCCGATTAATCGTTTATCTATTAGGTAAGCATACCATAGTCGAGCGGGAAGATGCCGGCCGTCTGGTTCCTGGCGGCGTCCGAGGCCAGGTAAAGGGCGAGGGCCGCCACGTCGTCCGGGTCGCCGAAGCGCCCGATGACCGTCTGGGCGAGCATGCGGTCGTTGACGCCGGGCATCTGCAGGAAGGGGTCGGCCAGGCGGCTGTGCACCCAGGCCGGTGCGATGGCGTTGACGCGGATGTTCCACCTGCCCCACTCCTTGGCCATGGCGCGGGTCATGTGCATCACGGCGGCCTTACTGATGCAGTAGGCCCCCAGCGATTCCTCGATGCGGACGCCCATGTAGGAGGTGATGTTGATAATGCTGCCGCCGCCCTGCTCTTTCATGATGGGGGCAATTTCCTTGGCCAGGAAGAACGGGCCCTTGAGGTTGACATTCATCACGGCATCCCACTGCCACTCCTCGATGTCCACCAGGGGCACCATGAAGGACGAGCCGGAGCTGTTGACGAGGATATCGATGCGGCCGAAGTCCTTCATCACCTGCTCGACGAAGGGCTTGGTCTGGTCGAGCTTGGCGATGTGCGAGGCAATCCCGGCGACCTTGCCTTTTGTCTTGGCCGTGATTTCGGCGGCGGCCTTATCCAGGTTCTCCTGCTTGCGGCTGCTGATAACCACGTCGGCGCCGGCGCCGCTCATGGTCTCGGCGATGGCCTTGCCGATGTCCCCGGCCCCGCCGATGACGATGGCCACCTTGCCCTTCAGGGAAAACTGCGATACGTCCATGATTACTCCTTTGCTTATTCTTATCCGTCATTGCGAGGGCGAAGCCCGAAGCAATCTCCAGGATAGCTCAGCCGACGGCAGGGATTGCTTCGTCGCTACGCTCCTCGCAATGACAATAACTATTATTCCACCTTGATGATGCAGGCATTGGCCTGGGCCAGCCCGCCGCAGATAGCGCCCATGGCGTAGCCGCCGCCCCGCCGCCGCAGCTCGTACATGAGGTTCATGATGAGCCGGGCGCCGCTGGCGGTATTGGGGTGCCCGATGGCGATGGCGCTGCCGTTGATGTTCATCTTTTTCTGCAGCTCTTTATACTTGGCTTTATCTTTATCGACGGCCAGCATCATGGAGACCAGCGGCACGCAGGCGAAGGCCTCGTTAATCTCCATGCAGGCCATGTCGTCCAGGGTCATTCCGGCCTTTTTCAGTATTTTCTTCATGGCGTAGCCGGGGCCTTCCGGCATGCGGGATGCGTTGATGGCCACCGAGACCGAGGCGACCACGGTCGCCAGGACCTCCAGGCCGAGTTCCCTGGCCTTCTTCCGTGTCATGACGAGTATGGCCGTGGCCCCGTCGTTGAGGCCGGGGGCGTTACCGGCGGTAATGGCGCGGGTATCGTAGACCGTCTTCAGGCTGGCCAGTCTCTCCAGGGTGGTATTGGCGCGGTACTGCTCGTCGATGTCCAGCATCTTAGGCTCGGCCTTGGGCTGGGGTATCTCCAGGGGCACTATCTCGTCCTTGAACTTGCCGGCGTTCCAGGCGTTGCCGTAGTTCTGGTGACTCCGAAACGCCCATTCGTCCTGCTCCTGGCGGTCTATCTTATATTCGTAGGCCACGTTATCGCTATCCACGGAGACGGGGTTGAAGTCCTTGTAGCCCAGGGCCACCAGCGGGTCTTCCATCTTGACATCAGCCAGACGGAAGCCGCCGAAACGGAGGCCGCGGACCACCAGCGGGGACTGGCCGAAGGAGGTGGCGCCGCCGCAGATAGCCGTCTCGATTTCCCCGGCCTTCATCTCCAGGGCGGCCAGCCGGACGGCGTTCATCGCCGAGACGCAGGCCATGTCGAAGGAGATGGAGACCGTCTCGTGGGGCAGCCCGGCGCGAATGAGCGACTGCCGCCCGGCCACCGGGGTGTAGGGGTCGCGGCAGGCCGAGGTATCACCGACGCCCCAGAAGACCTCGTCGACTTTATCCGGGGCGACGTTTACCCGCTTGAGCACCTCACGCATGGGGATGGCGCCCAGCTCGTAGTAGTCGAAGTCCCTCAGGGAGCCGCCGAACCGGCCGAAGGGCGTGCGTACCGCGCTGACGATGACGACATCATTCTCGTTTGCCATTATTTATTCCTTTCCTTCTCTAGACTGTACCAGGCTTTGCTTTTTCGTTATTTAGTTTAATTATTGGTATTATTTCCGCTCACCCCGAGCTTGTCGAGGGGTAAGTTTAACATCCCGCTCTGGTTCGATAGACTCACCATGAGCGATTTCCCAAACGCCCCCTTACTTCTGCGTGTAATCGTAGAAGCCGCGTCCGGTCTTACGACCGTAGTCGCCGGAGCGTACCATGTTCTTGAGGAGCGGGGCGGGCATGAGCCGCTCGCCGAACTCCTCGTACATCGTCTCCAGACCGTGGAGGACGATATCGGCCCCGGCCAGGTCGCAGAGCTCCAGCGGGCCCATGGGATGGTTGAGGCAGAGCCGCACGGCCTTGTCGACCTCCTCCGGCTTGTTGCCGTCCATGACGCAGATGATGGCCTCGTTGATGATGGCGTCCACCAGCCGCGAGACGATGAAACCGGCGTAGTCGCGGGCCTCGCAGGGCTCCTTGGCGATGCTCTTGACGTACTCCTTGGCGGCCTCTAAAACTTCGTCTGAGGTGTGCCGCCCGGGGATGACCTCGACGCCCTTCATCACCGGTACCGGGTTCATGAAATGGATGCCGATGACCCGCGCCGGGTCTTTGGATGCCGAGGCGATTTCCCCGATGGGCAGGGAGGACGTATTGGTAGCCAGGATGGCCTCCTCCTTGCAGATTTCATCCAGCTGCTTGAAGATGCCCTTCTTTAAATCCAGTATCTCCGGCGCCGCTTCGATGACGAGGTCGGCGTCTTTGGCGTCCTTCATGTCCAGGGTGGTCTTGATGCGGGCCACGATGGCGGCCTTCTCTTCCTCGGTGAGGGTCTCCTTCTTCACCAGGCGGCCCAGGCTCTTCTCGATAGCGGCCATGCCGCTGGCGAGGAACTCTTCCTTGATGTCGGACATCGTCACGTTATAGCCCGCCTGGGCGCTTACCTGGGCGATGCCGTTGCCCATGGTGCCGGCGCCGATGACAAACACGTTCTTAATTGCCACGGTGGTAACCTCCTCTGTAAAATTACTTGTTCTTGAACTCCGCTTTTCGCTTCTCCAGAAAGGCCTTCATGCCCTCTTTCTGGTCCTGGGTGGCAAAGCAGAGGGCCACGCAGCGCGCCTCCATGTTGAGGCCGGAGGTGATATCGGTATCCACGCCGGTATCGATGGCCCTCTTGGCCATGGTGAGGACGGGCAGGCTCTTGCCAGCCAGCTTGGTGGCCCAGTCCATGGCCTCTTCCATGAGTGTTTCCGGCGGGACGACCTTGTTGACCAGCCCCAGGCGGAGGGCCTCGTCGGCCTTAATCATGTCGCCCAGGTATATCATCTCCTTGGCCTTGGCCACCCCGACCAGGCGGGGCAGCCGCTGCGTGCCGCAGGCGCCCGGAATGAGCCCCAGGTTTATCTCCGGCTGGCCGAAGCGCGCCCGCTCCGAGGCGATGCGCAGGTCGCAGCACATGGCCAGCTCGCAGCCGCCGCCCAGGGCGTAGCCGGATATGGCGGCGATGGTCGGCTTGCTCAGGGAGTAGATGCGGTCGGAGGCCTTGCGGATGGTGGCCACGAACTTCTGAATCTCCAGCGTGGTCATCTGCTGCATCTCGACCACGTCCGAGCCGGCAGCGAAGGCCTTCTCCCCGGCCCCGGTCAGCACCACCACGCGCACGTCGTCGTCGTTCTCAATGGCCTCGAAGACGTCGTAAAGCTCGCTGTAGACGGCGCTGTTGAGGGCGTTCAGGGAATCCGGACGGTTGAGGGTTACCTTGCCGATGCCATCGGCTTTCTCGTAAAGGATGGTCTGGTAGGTCACGGTCTTATCTCCTCTCTGGTGTCTTGGGCGTTTCGGACGGCGCACCTGTTCTCATCGGTTGCGATGAAGGGGACTCTGATTGAGAAGAAATTTCCTCTCCTAGTTTAAGCTAAGGGGCTCATTTGTGTCAAGATGAAGGGCTTGCTATACTGAAAGGAGGAGAACTATTTAGCTATGAAACAGACGCCGGCGGGGCCCGGCGGGTGGGCAAGGTTCGTTATCGGGCTGAAGAAGTGGTTCGGCATGAACGTGCTGCTCTGCGATAGCTGCAAATGGAACTGGCGCGGGGCCTGCCGCCGCCCCGAGCGCCCCAACGCTACCTGGTGCCCCGATTATACTAAGCGGGGTTAACTCCCTGAAGGGGGGGAGTTGTTTTATGAATCTTGAAGAACTGGAAAAAAGGCTCAGGAACCTGGAGGACATCGAGGCGATTAAGCAGTTGCAGGCACGCTACGTCAATTGCCTCACCACCACTGCCTGGGATGACCTCGTCGACTGCTTTACGGCTGACGCCGTGGTGGACTTGAGCGCGGGGAAGGTCAGGGGCAGAGAGGCCATTGAGAACCTCTTTAAAAAGAAGATTTCCATCACTCATGTCGGCCTGGAGGGGCTCTTCGTGGTGCATCCCGTTATCTCCGTCGAGGGCGATAGGGCCAGGGGCAGCTGGCTGCTCTATACCTTCTTTTCCCTCCCCCATAAAATCCAGCGTGACCCCTCCCCCACCGCTGACGTGGACGCGCCCGACTGGATGCAGGGGTATTATGAGATGGAGTATCTCAAGGAAAAAGGCACCTGGAAAATCAGCCTGTTACGCTGGACGCGCCGCATCAAGTCGCCGCGGCAGCCGGGTGAGGGATAAAAGTTGAAATCCTTAAAGCCTGGCAAAGGCATTTCGGTGAGCGTTGAGAATATTACCCCTTTCGGCATCTGGCTTTATGTAAAGGGGAAAGAGTACTTATTGGATTACGAGGATTATCCCTATTTCAGAGACCAGACCCTGAGCGCGATACAGAACGTCCAGTTACTGCACGGCTACCACCTGTACTGGCCGGAGCTGGATGTTGATTTGGAAATTGATAATCTGGAGAACCCGGAGAAATACCCGCTGAAATCCAAATAGCCACCCCACCCCATCAGTGTAATCTTTTCCCACCCAGGCCGCCCTCGGGGAATCTGCGGCTTAGGGCGCAGATATTCCCCCACCCCCGCCGGGGGAGTAGCCCGCGAAGAGGGGCGCCAGCCCCTCTCTTTTTCTTCCCCCTCTCCTTTGAAGGAGAGGGGGATAAAGGGGGTGAGGTAAAGAAAACCCCCTATCTTTCCAGAATCATGGCCATGCCCTGCCCGCCGCCGATGCAGAGGGTGGCCAGGCCGTAGCGGAGGTCGCGGCGCACCATGTCGTGGGCCAGAGTCACCAGGATGCGGGCGCCGGTGCAGCCGATGGGGTGCCCCAGCGAGATGCCGCCGCCGTAGAGGTTGGTCTTGCTCATATCGAAACCCAGCTCGCGGATGCAGCCGATGGACTGCGAGGCGAAGGCCTCGTTGAGCTCGGTATAGTCGATGTCCTTGAGGGTCAGGCCGGTCTTCTCCAGCACCTTGCGGGTGGCGGGGACGACCCCCAGCCCCATGTAGGCCGGGTCGACGCCGCCGGCGGCGTAGGCCTTGATTCTGGCCATGGGCTTGAGGCCAAGCTCTCTGGCCTTCTCCGCCGACATGATGACCAGGGCCGCCCCGGCGTCGGTGATGGCCGAGGCGTTACCGGCAGTCACGGCCCCGTCGGCCTTGAAGACGGTGGGGAGCTTGCCGAGCAGCTCCATGGAGGTCTCGCGGGGGTGCTCGTCGGTATCGAACTGCTTCGTCTCGCGCTTGACCCTGACCTCCACGGGGACGATTTCCTCCTTGAAGATGCCGTTCTTGGTGGCCGCCAGGGCGCGGTTGTTGCTCTGGAGGGCGAAGGCGTCCTGCTCCTCCCGGCCGATGCCGTACTTCTCGGCGATGTTCTCCGAGGTGACACCCATGTGGTAGTTATAGAATATCTCCCAGAGGCCGTCGTACACCATGCCGTCGACCATCTCGGCGTTGAACATGCGGGCGCCCCAGCGCATCTTGGGGGCGTAGTACGGGACGTTGCTCATGTTCTCGATGCCGCCGGCCACGATGACATCGGCCTCGCCCGCCTTGATAGCCTGGGCGGCCAGGGCCACCGCCTTCATGCCGGAGGCGCAGATTTTGTTGACGGTAAAGGCGTTGACCTCCTTGGGGACGCCGGCGTAGATAGCGGCCTGGCGGGCGGGGTTCTGCCCCTGCCCCCCCTGGATGACATTCCCCATGATGACCTCGTCCACCAGGACTTCCCGGGCGGAGGCATCCCAGTTCGCGTATTTTTTCTCCAGCTCGATGAGGGTTTCGCCCTTGAGCGACTCGGGGGCATAGCCGGCGTTGCCCATCGGTCTTACATTTATCTTCTTGAGGGCCCCCTGGATGACGATGCTGCCCAGCTTGACCGCCGGGACGTCCTGAAGGGCACCCCCGTAATTACCTATGGCTGTTCTGACGCCGCTGACGATGACTGCCTCACTCATTTGTTCTCCTTTCGCTACCGTTTCGATTTCTATTTATTAAAATGTAAAAAGGGAGGCCCCGCCGCTGACCTCGATGGCCTCGCCGGTGAGGTAGCTCGATTCCTCCGAGGCCAGGAAGACGAGGATATTGCTCAGCTCCTGGGGCGTGCCGGGACGGCGCAGGGCCATCCGCTTGACGATGCGCTCCCGGAACTCCGGGGCCACGTCGTAGAAGGCGCCGCCGTCGAACACCCCCAGGACGATGGCGTTGGCGGTAACGCCGCTGCGGGCCCCCTCCAGGGCGGCCGTCCGCGTCAGGCCGATAAGTCCGGCCTTGGTGGCGGCGTAGCTGGCCTGTCCGGCACCGCCCATGGTGCCGGCTATGGAAGAGATGTTGATGATGCGCCCCCAGCCGCGCTCCAGCATCCCCGGCATGCAGCACTTGATGGTATTGAACGGGCCGGTGAGGTTGACGGAGATGTCCCGGGCCCAGTCCTGGACCTTCATCTTGACGATGGTGGCCGCCCGCACGATACCGGTGGCGGCGTTGTTGACGAGGATTTCCACCGGCCCAACCATCTTCTCCACCCTGGCGACGGCGGCCTCGACCTCATCCATGCTGGCGACATCCATCACCAGGGCCAGCGCCTTATTCCCCATGGCCCGGACTTCCGCGGCCACCTCTTCCGCCTTTTCCAGGTGGCTGTGGGCGCCGACGGCCACGTTACAGCCGGCTTTGGCCAGCGACAGGCAGTGCACGCGCCCCAGCCCGCCGGAGCCGCCGGTGACCAGGGCCACTTTGCCTTCGATGCTCATAAACATTCTCCTTATTGATGTAGGGATGGGCGCTATTTATTATACTCGTAAAAGCCGCGGCCCGTCTTGCGGCCCAGCTTGCCTTCGGAAACCATGTCGCGGAGGAGCTTGGGGGCCCGGTACTGCGGCTCGGGGAGCTTGGCGTAAATGCCGTCGGCGATGAAGAGGAACGTGTCCAGGCCGATGAGGTCGGCCAGGGCCAGCGGGCCCATCGGGTAGTTCAGCCCCAGGCTCATGGCGGTATCGATGTCGGCGGCGGTGGCCTCGCCGGCTGCGAGCATGCGGATGGCCTCGATAATCTGCGGCGCCATGAGGCGGTTGACGATGAAGCCGGGGGTATCGATGGCCACGACGATGGTCTTCCCCAGCGACCGGCCGAACTCCTTGCCCGTTTCCAGCGTGGCCGGGCTGGTCTTCTCGGCCCGTACCACCTCGAGGAGCTTCATCACCGGCACCGGGTTCATGAAATGGAGCCCCAGTACTTTATCCGGCCGTTTGGTCTGGGCCGCCATCTCACCGATGGGCAGGCAGGAGGTATTGGTGGCGATGATGGCCCCGGCCTGGCAGACCTTGTCCAGCCCGGCGAAGACCTTCTTCTTGATATCCAGGTTTTCCACGGCGGCCTCGATGACCAGGCCGCAGTCGCCGAAGTCCCCGGTATCCGTCGTGCCCCGGATGCGCTTGAGAATATCATCCCTCACTTCGGGCTTGATACGCTCCTTCTGGACGCTGCGGTCGAGCGAGGCTTTTATCCTGTTAATCCCCTGCTGTAGTAATTCATCACTTACCTCGGAGACGACCACCTCGTAGCCGGACTGGGCGCACACCTGGACGATACCGCCGCCCATAACCCCGCAGCCCACCACGCCGACCTTCCTGATTTCCATAAGCGCACCTGCCTTCCCACCGCTGCGTATCTGTTCAATCGGGATGTATTATTGAGGTTGGCTCGTACAGGAAGATTACCATACCAATTTTAACAGAAGCCCGCCCCACCGTCAAAACCCATTGAAATTCTAAAAGTTAATAAAAATGTATGAACTTTTATATGTATAGCTTGACATGATAGCTACGAAAATTTTATAATATAGGTGATATAGTTGTGGAGATATACGATGGCCGTTAAGGACTATTACAACATTCTCGGAGTGAGCAGAGGGGCCAGTGATAAGGAAATCAAGCAGGCCTACCGGAAGCTGGCGCGCCAGTTTCACCCCGACGTGAACCCCGGCGACAAGGCCGCCGAGGCCAAGTTCAAGGAGATAAACGCCGCCTACGAGATTCTGGCCGATAAGGAAAAACGCCAGAAGTACGATAAGTACGGCGACAAGTGGCAGTACGCCGACCAGTTCGAGGAGGCGGCCCGCCAGCAGGGGCAGGCCCGCGGCTTCGGGTTTTCCCCCGGCGGCGGCAGCTATCAATTCAGCGGTGACATCGGCGACATGGACGATATCCTCTCCGAGCTCTTCGGCGGGGGGCGCACGGGCGGGGGATTCTCGCGGCGCGCCCGGCCCCAGCGCGGGCACGACCTGGAATCGCCCGTGGAGGTGACGCTGGAGGAGGCCTATCACGGCACGTCCCGCACCCTGAGCCTCCAGATGGAGCAGCCCTGCGCCGCCTGCCAGGGCACCGGCCGCATCCAGAACCTGGCCTGCTCGGCCTGCCGCGGCGCCGGTGTCGTCCCCAATATTAAAAGACTTGAGGTAAAGATTCCCGCCGGGGTGACCACCGGCTCGCGGGTGCGCCTGGCCGGTAAGGGTCAGCCCAGCTACGGCGGCGGCCCGGCCGGCGACCTCTACCTTAAAATTACGGTAAGGCCGCACGCCACCTTCGAGCGCCGCGGCGATAACCTGCACACCACCGTGGCCGTCCCGCTGGTAAGAGCGGT
The DNA here is from genome assembly GCA_034430635.1 of Dehalococcoidales bacterium. Lineage (GTDB taxonomy): Bacteria > Chloroflexota > Dehalococcoidia > Dehalococcoidales > RBG-16-60-22 > DAOUEH01. Next base: position 9,612 of record DAOUEH010000204.1, read on the forward strand.
GCTCGGCGGCGAGGTGGACGTGCCCACGCTCAAGGGCAAGCTGGCGCTCAAGATACCCCCGGAGACCCAGAACGGCAAGGTCTTCAAGCTCACCGGGCAGGGCATGCCACACCTGGGCAAGTCGGCCCGCGGCGACCTGATGGCCAAAGTAAACGTAGTCGTGCCGACCAAACTAACCGATAAAGAAAAGGAGCTGTTCCGCAAGCTCAGCGAGCTGCGGCCCGGCTAAGCCTTATGACGATGAATTTCAGGCATTTACCCGAGATAACCCGGCCTGAAGGCAAGCGGAGGTGACTATGAACGAAGAGAGATACGATACCGAGCCGCGCTACGTCATCAGCGTGGCGGCCCGGATGCTGGACGTGCAGACCCACACCCTGCGCTACTACGAGCGGGTGGGGGTGATTGCGCCGCGCCGCTCCCGGGGCAACGTGCGCCTCTACTCCGACCGGGATATCGCCCTGCTGCAGCGCATCAAGACGCTGGTGGCCGACATGGGCGTCAACCTGCCGGGGGTGGAGGTCATCCTGCGCATGATGGAGCACGTCAGCGAGCTCCAGAACGAGCTGGAGCAGGCCCAGCGGGAGATTAACGAACTGAGGGGAGGCGAGTAATGAAACAGGAAAGATTTACCGAACAGGCCCAGGAAGCCATACAGGCGTCCCAGCAGATGGCCATGCAGTATAAGCACAGCCAGTGGGACGTGGAGCATATCCTGCTGTCGCTGCTCATCCAGCGGCAGGGCCTGGTTGGCGAGATACTCAAGGACCTGAACGTCAACGCGGACACCATCCGTAACCAGGTGGAAGAGGTGCTGGAAAAGACGCCCAAGGTAGCCTACCAGACGGGGCAGATATACGCCACGCCGCGCATCGCCCAGCTCATGCAGAAGGCCGACGAGGAGGCCAACCGCCTCAAGGACGACTTCATCTCCACCGAGCACCTCCTCATCGCCATGGCCAGCGCCGAAGACGGCGACGCCGCTAAAATCCTGCACGGGGCGGGCATCACCCAGGAGAAGGTCTACGAGGCCCTCAAGAAGCTGCGCGGCGGCCACCGCGTCACCGATAAGAACGCCGAGAGCAAGTACCGCTCGCTGGAGAAATACGGGCGCGACCTCACCGAGTTCGCCCGCGAGGGCAAGCTCGACCCGGTCATCGGCCGCGACGAGGAAATCAAGCGCGTCATGCAGATACTCACCCGGCGTACCAAGAACAATCCCGTCATCGTCGGCGACGCCGGCGTCGGCAAGACGGCCATCGCCGAGGGGCTGGCCCAGAAAATCGCCGCCGACGACGTGCCCGACTCGCTCAAGGGCCGCAAGGTCGTCGCCCTGGACATGGGGGCCCTGGTGGCGGGCAGCAAGTTCCGCGGCGAGTTCGAGGAGCGCCTCAAGGCCGTCATGGACGAGGTAAGGCAGTCCCAGGGCGAGGTTATCCTCTTCATCGACGAGATTCATACCGTGGTGGGTGCCGGTGCCGCCGAGGGCTCCATCGACGCCTCCAACATGCTCAAGCCCGCCCTGGCCCACGGCGAGCTCCAATGCGTCGGCGCCACCACCGTGGACGAGTACCGCAAATACATCGAGAAAGACAAGGCCCTGGAGCGGCGCTTCCAGCCGGTCTTCATCAACGAGCCGAGCATCGAAGACACCATTGCCATCCTGCGCGGCCTTCGCCCCAGGTACGAGGCGCACCACAAGATAAAGATTACCGACGAGGCCCTGGAGGCGGCGGCCAAATTGAGCCAGCGCTACATCTCCGACCGCCAGCTGCCCGACAAGGCCATCGACCTCATCGACGAGGCGGCCTCCAAGTCGCGCATCGACAGCGAGAGCGCCCCGCCGGAGGTCAAGAAACTGGGGCAGCGCGTCAAGGAGCTGACCAATGAAGAAGAGGCGGCCAAGCAGCGCGAGGAATACCAGCAGGCCGCCGAGCTCAAGGCCGAGCGGCTCAAGATTGAGCAGGAGTACAACCAGGCCAAGGGCGAATGGCTCAAGAAAGAGAAAATCAGCGAGGAGGTCACCGCCGAGCACATCGCCGAGCTCATCTCCAAGTGGACGGGCATACCCGTCTCGCAGATGCTGGAGGGCGAGGCGCAGAAGCTCCTCCACATGGAGGAGCGTATCCACGAGCGCCTCATCGACCAGGAGGAGGCCGTGGCCGCCATCTCCGAGGCCATCCGCCGCAGCCGAGCCGGGCTCAAAGACCCGCGCCGGCCCATCGGCAGCTTCATGTTCCTGGGCCCGACGGGCGTCGGCAAGACCGAGCTGGTCAAGTCACTGGCCTGGTTCCTCTTCAACGACGAGAACGCCATGGTCAGGCTGGACATGTCGGAATACCAGGAGAAGCATACCGTCTCCCGTCTCATCGGGTCGCCGCCCGGCTACGTCGGCTACGACGAGGGCGGCCAGCTTACCGAGGCGGTCAGACGGCGCCCCTTCCGCGTCATCCTGCTGGATGAAATCGAGAAGGCGCACCCCGAGGTGTTCAATACCCTGCTCCAGATACTCGACGACGGGCGCCTCACCGACGGTCACGGGCGTACCGTGGACTTCAAGAACACGGTCGTCATCATGACCTCCAACGCCGGCGTCGAGCTCATCAAGCGCGAGGGGCAGATGGGGTTCGCCTCGGCCAAGGATGAGGCGAAGACCACCAAGAACTACGAGACGATGAAAGACAAGGTGATGAACGAGGTCAAGAAGCGCTTCCGCCCCGAGTTCCTCAACCGGCTCGACGACATCATCGTCTTCCACGAGCTCAGCGAGGAGCAGCTCCGCAAAATCGTCGACCTCATGGTGGAGGATTTACAGAAGCGCATGGCGGAGCACAAGCTGGGCATCGAGCTGACCGA
>DAOUEH010000205.1:0-5184 GCA_034430635.1 Dehalococcoidales bacterium
TGACCTCCTCGAAGTTCTCCTCCAGGAGCTCCTTGAGGCGGAAGAGAAACCGCGAGCGGGCCAGCGGTGTGGTGCGGCGCCAGTCGGGGAAGGCCTCCCGGGCCGCGGCGACGGCCTCGTCGATTTCCTCTGTGGTGGAGATGGGGACGCGGGCGATGGTCTTGCAGTTAGCGGGGTTGACCACGTCGACAATCTCGCCTTTGGATTCGACCCACTCGCCGTTGATGTAGTTTTTCAGGGTCCTGACTTCTTTAATGGGTTCATCGAGAAGGGCCATGTTAGCAAAACTCCTCCGTTGTATTTGGCCGGTTGTTATTTCTCCGGGTCGTCCAGGGTGCGGTAGTAGGCATCGCCCAGGTCGTTGGGGTTGAAGGTCTCTTTAATCTTCCGCTGGTAGCGGAAGGCCTCCGGCTGTGCCGCCGCCGAGAGTATCCGGTCGTGGATGTCCTTGGGGGTGGTGTAGCCGTCCGTCCAGCGGGCGTAGTCGTTCATCTTCTCCATGCCGGGGCCCCAGCCCTTTTCGATGCCGAACTGCGAACAGGCGTTGAAAAACTCCAGCGTCCCTTCCGTCGAGGCCTTATCGTGCGGGTCGAAATGGGTGAAATTCTCCCAGAGGCCATGACCCCCGCCACCCATGCCGCCGATGCCTCCCATCATGCCGTCGCCGCCGGAGGCGACGATGTTGCCCTTCTTTTCCCACTCCCGCTTGAACGCGGTGACCTCCTCGACGCGCGGGATGCCGCCCTCTTCCGCGGCGGAGGTGCCGAAGTCCGGCGTACCCCCCAGGCCGAAGGCCCCGTCGTAGCCACCGCCGTAGACCAGGTTGAGGTTCTTGTGCCCCAGCCTGATCATGTAGAGCAGCGACCAGTCGTAGAGGTCGGGCTGCATCATGCCCTGTACCTTCCAGCCGCCGGTCTGTTTGAGGATTACGTCCAGGGCCTTATCCTGCCAGTCGATATCCGCCGGGGTCATCCCGGCCAGCACTATCTGGTAGTCGCGCATCATGGCGTCGTTGAGCTTCCTGGTCTCCGGGTCTTCCGCCAGCTCGACGATGTCGTAGAGGGTCCTGGTGGGGTCGGAGAGGATTTTGACCATGGCCCCCTTGAGGTCGCGGCCGAACATGTTGAACTGCCGGTGGGCGACGTAGCCAATCATGTTGTCCCAGAGGAGGTAGCAGGAATCGGCCCAGGCCTTCCAGCTGGGGAAGCCCAGGGTATAGGCCCGGATGTTGTCCGGCAGCACCGCCTTGTAAGCGGGGGGCTTACCGGTGACGGGGAGGGTGGCGGGGCCGGGCCAGGGGTAGAGCTTGATGGCGGCCTTGGTGAAGACGCCCATCGAGCCGTTGGCCCCGATCATGCCGCGCACCAGCCCCTTGAGACTCGGGCCGGGCCCGTCGCAGCAGAACCAGCCCAGGCCGGAGCCGGCCGCGCCGACCTTGAGGACATCGCCGTCGGCCATGACCCACTCCGCCCCGATGAGGTTCTCGCTGTGATGCCCCATGTAGAGGGTATCCGGCCCCAGGCCGCCCAGGGAGGTGGCGCTGGCCAGGCAGGAGCAGGACGAGCCGGGCCCGTGGATGTGGGTATTGAGGCCCAGCTTCATCGCCTCCGCCTGGAGTATCGCCCCGATGACGTGGGGCTCGACGACGGCGTACATATTCTTCTCGTCGATTTCTATAATCTTGTCCATCCGGCGCATGTCCAGCTGGATGGTATCGTCCTCGAGGGGGAAGCCCCAGGCCGACCAGAACGTGCTGGAGGGCTTGAACCTTATCTTGTACTTGTTGCAGAGCCGGACGATGGCCTGAACCTCCTCGGTGGAGCCGGGCAGCAGCACCGCCGCCCCTCGCGGCGTATAGACCCGGTAGTAGGGGCCCAGGTGGATGGCGGTATGCGAGAGGGGATAGCGGTAGCAGTCCAGCACCGCCGGGTCGTTGGAGATGTTGGCCTCGCCCACGATATCTTCTAGTGCCTGATACGCTTCTTTCGGTATTGCCATAGCTGCCTTTCCCTTCGTTAGATTGCCTGTTTTACCAGGTCGATAACATCGTAGACCTTTAGTTTATCGCCCGCGGCGCTGACGGCGTCGATGAAGTTGCGCTCGCACCAGGGGCAGGCGCTGACGATGGCCTCGGCCCCGGTGGCCCTGGCCTCCTCGATGCGCTCGGCGGCCGTCCAGCCGGAAAACTCCGGGTAGGCCTCGCGGCAGGCGCCCCCGGCGCCGCAGCACCAGGCGTACTCGCGGATGCGCTCCATCTCCACCAGCTCAATGCCGGGGATGCTCTTGAGCACGTCGCGCGGCGGGTCGTAGACGCCCCAGGCGCCGTTATAGCGCGGGCGCCGCGGCTCGTAGACGACAATCTGGTTCTTGACCTTGATTTCCTTACCGTCCCAGGGCACGTAGGGCTCGCCCTGCCGGCCCAGGTGGCAGGGGTCGTGGTAGGTGACCCGCAGGGGCACGCGCTTGCGGAGCTTGAGCTTGCCTTCCTTGATGAGGCGGTCGAGGTACTGGGTAATGTGGAAGACTTCTATCTCCGCCCCCAGCAGTTTGGGATAGAGGCGGGAGAAGGCGTAGTAGCCGTCGGCGCAGGCGGTGACCACCGTCTTCACTCCGGCCTTCTTCCAGGCGGCGACGGTCTGCTCGGCCAGTTTTTTAAAGTCGTCTTTATAGCCCATGTCGTAGACGCGGCCGCCGCAGCAGGTCTCGTCGGCGCCCATGATGCCGATATCCACCCCGGCCTTCTTGAGGATGGCGACGGCGCTGCGGGCGGTCTCCTGGAGGTCTTTATCGTAGCTGGCGCGGCAGCCGGCGTGGAAGAGCACCCCGGCCGGCTCCCGGGTGACTATCTTTACGTCCAGCCCTTTGGCCCAGTCGCCGCGCCGGGCCGCCGGCTCCAGCATCATGTTGCCTTCCTTACGGATATGCTCGATGAGGCGGGTGTGCTCCGGCAGCACCTTGCCCTTTTCGACCAGGTGAAAGCGCATCTCCCGTATCATCTCCAGGGGCTCCAGGTTATAACGGCAAATCTTATCGGCCACGTCGCAGGAGCCGCAGGTGGTACACTTGTAGACGATGTCCACGACCTTATCCGTAATGGTGCTCTGGCCGTTAAGGAGCGACAGGGCCACCGCGTACCGGCCGCGCGCCGAGTACGACAGGAAATTGCTGTAGGCGATGCTGGGGCAGCCCTTGGCGAACCGCCAGCTCTTGACGTGGTCGAGGGGTACCCACTTGCAGTAGGAGCACTGGCTGCACCGCTCCATATCCGCTTTAAAGTCTTTCAGTGCCACTTTGCTAGCCTTCTTTCTTCTTTTTTCCCGTACTAAAAGCAGAGCTTGCCGGGGTTCATGATGCCGGCGGGGTCGAATATACCCTTGATTTTCTTGAGTACCTCGGTCGTCCGGGCGTCCCGGTTATAGGCCAGACCCGCCCAAATGCCGTAAGGCCGCGAGAAAAACGCCCCTTCCCTGAGGAGGGCCTCGCTTCCCCGTGTGAAGAGGGTCTGCATGCGGGACGCCTCCCGGGGATTTGCCCGGTCGTAGGGGAGGATGAACTCGCAGTGGCAGTTGACGCCCTGGTGCAGCGGCTGGATGTAGACGCCGATATCCGCCACCGGGTAGCCCTCGGCCTCGGCCACGGCCGTCATCGTGCCGATGAAATCCGGCGTGCGGTTGAGGGTGGTCAGGAAGAAAATTTCCTGGTAGGCGTTCCTGCCGCCGTTCTTCCAGTAGGGCTCGGGGGAGGGGTTGAGTATCGCCCGGAGCACCTCGCCGCTGCCGGCGCCGGGGACGGCGGGGAGGAGCTTGAGGCCAAACTGCTGGGCGATGCCGCTGATGTCTTTCTCCTGATAGGCCACCCTCTCCCCGGGGAGGATGCTGCGCCCGGCGATGCCCACCAGGGCCACCCAGGGCGGCAGCTCTTCCATGAGGGCCCGCACCCGGGCGGGCTTGCCGCCGAGGACGGAGGCCAGGCTGGCGTTATTCAAGATGAACAGCTCGTCGGCGTAGCGGAAGCGCAGGATGCGGTAGACGAAATCGAGCAGGTCGTCGGCCCGTTTCGCCGGGACGAAATAAAGTTTATGGGGGTCGGGGAGCACCTCGCACCTTACCGAGGCCCAGGTGACGATGCCCAGGCTCCCCTGGGCGGCGGAGATGAAACGGTAGAAGTCCGCCTGTCCCGGTCCGGTGGGGCCTACCGCGGCCTGTTTACGTTTCCAGGCCTCCTCCATCGAAGTCCAGTTCCCGGCGTCGCCGGTAACCAGCCGGTGGCCGTCGCCCCAGATTATCTCCGTGCAGCGCAGCGGGTCGAGCGAGGCCCATTTCACGCGGGGTATCAGGGTGGGCTCCCTCTCCACCAGGCTGGCCACCACGGACTTGTTCGCCCGCGGCAGCAGCGGCGTATCGAGCCGCAGCCCCGCCTTGGCCAGCTCCTTCTGGAGCTGGGGATAGGTGACCCCCGCCTCGACCATGGCCACCTTGTTGCGGCGGTCAATCCTCATTATTTTCTTCAGCCCGCTCAGGTCGATGATTACCGCCTCCGGCACGCTGGGGACGGTATCGCCGCGGCCGTGCGGCGCGCCGGAGCTTACCGGGACCAGCGGGGTGCCCGTTTGTTTGGCCCAGGCGACTATCGCCGGAACCTCGTCGATGCTGGCGGGCTTCACCACCAGGCGCGGCTTCATGGGGCGGACGAAGCTCTCGTCCCGGGCGTAGCTCTCCAGGGTGGCGGGGTCATCGGAAATCAGCCTGGGGCTGACGACGCTGGCCAGTTCCTTCTTCACAGCCATCCTCTCACCGGCTCCTTTCTGCAAATCTAGATACTATCCTTACGCATTTCCAGCCAGGACGCTGGCTATTTGCTGCGTTTTTCCGCAGTGCGAAACTCACTACTGGTCTTTAAAATACGCAATGCAGGCGCGCCGCGGCGACGGGTAGCCCGAGTCGCAAAAATTTTACACTCACCCACCGCCTTTGTCAAACCAAAAACGCCCGCAGGCACGGCGTTTTTCACCGTGTTCCACCCGACGTAACCCGCCCCCTCCGGACGGGGCAAAACCGGCACTTAAAGGCCATACTCCGGCCAGCGCTTCTCCACCAGCGCCTCGGTCTCCGGCCGGGAGTAGTGGCAGTTGGGCGGGAACCTCTCGCCGCCCCACTCCTGGCGCGGGGGGTGGAGCTGCCAGTC
>DAOUEH010000206.1:0-4857 GCA_034430635.1 Dehalococcoidales bacterium
CCCAGCGACTGCGCCAGCGTGCTGACGATGAGCACCGACATGAAGATGACATACATATAGACCGATGGTATCAGGTGGGTGGCGTGGTAGACCTCGGTGAGGGCGATAACCCAGGCTACCAGGGTAAAGACCACCGCCAGCCACTGGACGCGCGGGGCGCGGTCGAGTATCAGCCTGTCCCGCTCGTCTACCTGGTGAGATTTGCGTATGGTCAGCTCCATGATGACGAGATTGGCGACGAGACCGCCCACCCAGAGCACGTCGATGATGATGCGAAAGCCCCGGTCTTCGTCGAAAGTCTCGATGCCCCCCATCAGGACGAAGACGAGCACGAAAGCGACGGCGAAGACCAACCCCACCCCCAGCCCCCACCAGGCCCTCTTCTGCAACGGCGCCATATTTTCACCCCCTTGTTAAGTAATATATACAGGACATATTGTAATACTTATTATACTATTTGTCAAGTACTTTTTACATTATTTCTTGGATTTTTTACCTCACCCCCTGTATCCCCCGCACCTTTCGAGGCGTACCGCAGGAGAGGGGGAATTAAATCAAGAGAGGGGCTAGCGCCCCTCTCCGCAGGCTACTCCCCAGGTTTAAATCCCCCTTAATCCCCCTTTGCGAAAGGGGGACAAAAGAGCCTGTTGACAATGATTATTAGAAAGAAAAATACCATCGTCTCCCTTTGACAAAGGGAGAGCGCGAGGGATTTCTCTACGGGCTAAGCCGCGGATGTGCCGAGGGCGGAGGGTGGGAATAGATAACACTGATGGGGCGGTGCGGATGGGGGAAAGTCAGGCGGGGCGGCGGGGTTTATCTAAATCAGTTTTTGCTGGTTGGTCTTGTTATAAGGCAGCCCCAGGTGCTCGTATGCCCGGCGGGTGGCCAGGCGGCCCCGCGGCGTGCGCTCCAGGAACCCCAGCTGCATGAGGTACGGCTCGTAGACATCGGTGACGGTATCGGCCTCCTCGCTGATGGAGGCGGCTATCGTATCCAGCCCCACCGGCCCGCCGCCGAACTTCTCGATGATGGTCAGGAGCATCTTGTGGTCGATTTCATCCAGCCCGATGGCGTCCACCTCCAGCTTGGCCAGGGCGGCCTTAGCGACTTCCTGGGTTATGGTGCCCTCGGCCATCACCTGGGCGTAGTCGCGGACGCGCTTGAGGAGGCGGTTGGCGACGCGGGGCGTGCCCCGGGCGCGCCGGGCGATTTCCACCAGCCCCCCGTCCTCGGCCGCCACCTGCAGGATGCGGGCGGAGCGCCGCACGATTTGTTCAAGCGCCGCCTGTTCGTAGAAATCCAGGCGGTAGACGGCGCCGAAACGGTCGCGCAGGGGCGGGCTGAGCAGGGCATAACGGGTGGTGGCGCCAATCATGGTAAAGGCGGGAAGGTTCAGCCGCAGGCTCTTGGCGCCGGGCCCCTTGCCGATGATGATGTCCAGGGCGAAGTCCTCCAGGGCGGGGTAGAGGATTTCCTCCACCGTCCGGTTGAGGCGGTGGATTTCGTCGATGAAGAGGATATCGTTCTTCTTTAAATTGGTGAGGATGGCGGCCAGGTCGCCGGTGCGCTCGATGGCCGGGCCGGAGGTGGTCTTGATGTTGGCGCCCACCTCGGCGGCGATGATATGGGCCAGGCAGGTCTTGCCCAGGCCGGGCGGCCCGTAGAAGATGACGTGGTCCATGGCCTCTCCCCGGCCCCGGGCGGCGGCAATGGCTATCTTGAGATTATCTTTGGTCTTTTCCTGGCCGATGAAGTCGGTAAGCGTGCGCGGTCGAAGGCTGGTATCGAGCGGCGCGTCCTCGGCGCTGGGCTTACCCGAAATAATGCGTGCGATGCGTCTCACCCCCTCATTTCAACTGAGGGCTGCCTAGTCTTCTTCTTCGGCGGCGGCCTCGCCGGGCGATTCCTTATCGGCCTCTTCTAAAGACTCCGCGGCGATGTCTTCGGCCCCGGCGGCTGTATCCTCGCTGTCGAGGAGGTCGCGGGGTTCGTCTTCCCCTTCTTCGGTTGTCTCGGCATCGGTATCGTCCGTTTCGTCGGCGACCGTATCCAGCGCGGCCTCGCCATCCTCGCCGCTATCGCCGGGCGCCACGGCGGGCATCTCCCCGCCGGGGATGACGATTTCATCGTCGGCCAGGCTGGCCAGCAGGCGCATCGCCTCGTCCTCCTCCGCCTCGCCGGCGGTAAGCTCTTCCACCTGCTCATCACTAAGGTAGCGGGCGGGTATCAACTTGCCGATGATGACGTTCTCCTTGAGGCCCACCAGCCGGTCGATGCGGCCGTTGGCGGCGGCCTCGGTGAGGATGCGCGTCGTCTCCTGGAAGGAGGCCGCGGCCAGCCAGCTATCGGTGCTCAGGGAGGCGCGGGTGATGCCGAGCAGCACGGTATGGGCCGTGGCCGGCTCGCCGCCCTCGGCGAGGTACCTGGCGTTGGTATCCTCGTAGGCAAACTTATCGATGAGCTCGTCCGGCACCAGGTCGGTATCGCCGGCGGAGTCGATGCGCACCTTGGTGAGCATCTGGTGGGTGATGACCTCGATGTGCTTGTCGTTGATATTAACGCCCTGGGAGCGGTAGACCTTCTGCACCTCGTCCACCAGGTACTGCTGGACGGCGTCCTTGCCCAGGATGCGCAGGATATCGTGCGGGTTGATGGAGCCGTCGGTGAGCTGCTGCCCCGCCTTGACCTCGTCGCCTTCCTTGACCCAGATGCTGGCCGTGGAGGCGATGATGTATTCCCTTTCCTCGCGCTCGGCGTAGCTGATGACGAGCTGCTTCTTGGTTACTTTGATTTCACCGGCAAAGCGGGCCACGATGGGCTGGTTCTCCGGGGAGGTGGTGGCCTTACCGGCAGGGGCCTCCGGAGGGGATGCCAGCACCGTGCCGATATCCACCGACTGGCGGTTCTTGACCATTACCTTCCAGCCGGCGGGCAGGGGGTACTCGTCGGTGTAGACCTCGGTAGAAATAATCTTAATCTTGCGGCCTTCCTCGTTCTGGATAAGCTCGATGGTGCCGTCGATTTCGGAGATGATGGCCTGACCGCGGGGCGTCCTGGCCTCGAAAAGCTCCTCCACCCTGGGCAGGCCGCTGGTGATGTCCAGGCCGACCACGCCACCGGTGTGGAAGGTACGCAGCGTCAGCTGGGTGCCCGGCTCGCCGATACTCTCGGCGGCGATGATGCCCACGGCCACGTCGTGCTCCACCAGCCGCCCGCGGGCCAGGTCGCGGCCGTAGCAGAGGCGGCAGGTGCCCCGCCGCGACTGGCAGGTCAGCGGCGAGCGTACCAGCACCCGGTTCAGGCCGGCGGCGATGATTGCCGCTACCTTCTCTTCGTCGATTTCCTCGTTCTGGAGGACGATTATTTCGCCCGTCTTGGGATGGACGATATCGTCGGCCGCCATCCGGCCGATGATGCGCTCGGCCAGCGAGGGCAACAGGCCCTTTTCCTTCGGCTCGTTTACCCACAGGCCGTCCGGGGTGCCGCAGTCGTCATCGGCGGTGATGACGTCCTGGGCGACATCGATGAGGCGCCGGGTGAGGTAGCCGGAGTCGGACGTGCGCAGGGCCGTATCGGCCAGACCCTTCCGGGCGCCGTGGGTGGAGATGAAGTACTCCAGGACGCTGTGGCCTTCCCGCAGGCTGCTCTTGATGGGGAACTCGATAATCTTGCCGGCGGGGTCGGTCATCAGGCCGCGCATACCGGCCATCTGGCGTATCTGGGAGATGTTGCCCTTGGCCCCGGAGGTGGCCATCATGTAGATGCCGCCGTAGCGGTCGAGATTGCTGGAAATGGTGTTGGTGATATTATCGGTGGTCTCCATCCAGACGCCGACGATGCCGTTATAGCGCTCGTCCTCGGTGATGAGGCCGCGGTCGTACTGGCTTTCGATGGTGGCGATACGCGCTTCGGCTTCGGCCAGCATCTGGGGCTTGCTGGCCGGGACTTCGATGTCGTTCATGGCGATGGTGATGCCGGAGCGGGAGGCATAGTGGAAGCCGAGGTGCTTGATATCGTCCAGCACGCGGCCGGTCTCCTCGTCGGGGAGGAGATTGCAGCAGCTGGTGGCTATCTGTTTCAATGTGGTCTTATCGATGATGCGGTTAAAGTAGCCGAGCTCCTCGGGCAGCACCTCGTTGAAGATGATGCGCCCCACGCTGGTCTTGACACGCTCTTCCCTGGCCTTGTCGCGCACCTCTATTTCCTCGCGCAGGTCGCAGATGCCGAACTCGTAGGCGAGCTTGGCCTCCTCGAAGCTGCCGAAGACGCGGGGCTTTTCGCCGTCGTGCTGGCGGATGGTGGTCAGGTAGTAGCAGCCCAGCACCATGTCCAGCGTGGGGGTAACGGTGGGCTCGCCGGACGAGGGCAGCAGGATATTATGGTGGCTGAGCATCATGTCGCGGGCCTCTTTGACGGCCGCCTTGGAGAGCGGCACGTGGACGGCCATCTGGTCGCCGTCGAAATCGGCGTTGAAGGCGGAGCAGACCAGGGGGTGAATCTGGATGGCGCTGCCGTCGATGAGCACCGGCTCGAAGGCCTGGATGGAGAGGCGGTGCAGGGTGGGGGCGCGGTTGAGCAGCACCGGCCGCTCCTTGACGACCTCCTCTAAAATGTCGTAGACCTCGGCCTTGGCGCGCTCCACGAGGCGCCGGGCGCTCTTGATGTTGGGGGCCAGCCCCTGGGCCACCAGGCGGCGCATGACGAAGGGCTTGAAGAGCTCCAGGGCCATGCGGCGCGGCAGGCCGCACTGGTGCAGCTCCAGCTCCGGCCCGCAGACGATGACCGAGCGGCCGGAGTAGTCGACGCGCTTGCCGAGCAGGTTCTGGCGGAAGCGCCCCTGCTTGCCGCGGAGCA
>DAOUEH010000207.1:0-2147 GCA_034430635.1 Dehalococcoidales bacterium
TGGGGGAAGGGGGCGCAGCGCCGGTGTACCGCCCGGGAATAATCGATGTAGGCCTTTTGCCGCGATTGTTTCCGCATAAAGCCCCCCAGCAGGGAGCGCATATTACCGCTGAGGATTTCCTGCCACCGGCTGCGGTGGGCTCTGGCGGAGGGGAGCCACATGGCCACTGCCTCCAGCCCCGGTGACGTAGCGTAGACCTCGCCGCAGCGGATGCCGTAGTCCAGCAGCGATTGGAAGCTATGGGCCTGTTTCCTGTCCCTTTCGGCAGGGTCCGGGAAGAAATGGACCACCAGGGGATAATCGAAAAACGCCCGGCTCATCATCTCCGCCGCCGGTCTGACTTGGGCCTTCGTCAAACAGAAGAGGCTATCCAAGCTGGCTTCCATAGACTTCTGTCTCCTTGCCTCAATCTGGCCTTATGCCTGTAAATATGCTATAATTACACCTGTAGTTCATATTATACATTTAAGGATATAATCATGGCCACCAGAGCTGCCCAGCCGAAAAAAACCAAAAAGGCCACGGCGAAAGCCAGGGTCGAGGCACCCACCAGACCTCTTGAGACCTTTATGGAAAGGGTCAACAAGAGGGACAAACCCAACGGTTTAAAAATCCGCTTCGCCTTCACCAAGCGCAAGCGCTAGCCTTTACTAACGCCGCTCTCTTTTCCTTCGTTTTCTTTCCGCGAAGGGCTCTTTAGCGTTGAAATCCGGCCGGTAGCTATCAGCCGAGGCCATTTCCTGCATCCAGCCGTTGGCAATACCCAGCTCCGCCACTATTTCGGCCACCGCCGCGTATTCCTCCGGGGTAATCTTGCGGTTCAATTCCTTGTACTTGCGGGCCTTATGCGCCGGGTAGTACTGCGACATGACGCTCACCGCCACATGGGGCGATACCTCTTTGACCAGCCACTCAAGAGAATCACGGCTGCCGGCGATATCTTGCGGTAATATCAAATGGCGGATAATCAGCCCCCGGCGGGCGACGCCGTCATCGTCCACCCGCAAGTCGCCCACCTGCCGCTGCATCTCCTGGATAGCGGCGCGGGAGATGGCCACGTAATGGCGTACCCGCGAGTACCGGCGCGCCAGCACGTCCGAGGCGTAGCGCAGGTCGGCCAGGTAGATATCCACCACGCCGTCGAGCTCTTTTAGCGTCGCCACGGAGTCGTAGCTTGAGGTGTTGTAGACCAGGGGGATTTTCAGGCCCAGCGGCACCGCCTCCAGCACGGCGCGGGCAATCTGCGGCACGAAGTGGGAGGGCGTCACCAGGTTGATGTTGTGGCAGCCCAGCTCGTCCTGGAGATAAATCATACGCCCCGCCAGTTCGCGGGGGCTCACTGCGTTGTGCTGCTGTAGCTCCGGCGCCTGGCTTATCTGGTGGTTCTGGCAGTAGACGCAGCGCAGGTTGCAGTTACCGAAGAAAATCGTCCCCGAGCCGCGCGGGCCGGAGATGGCCGGCTCCTCGCCGTGGTGGGCCCCCGCCGAGGCCACGATGGGCGAAAGCGCGGAGTTACAGGCGCCGGTCTTCCCCGCCAGCCGGTCGGCGCCGCACTCGCGGGGGCAGATGTCGCAGGCGGCCAGGCGGGCCTCCAGCCGCGCGGCGCGGCGCGCCAGCTCCCCGGAGCGGTGCAGGGCCAGATACCCCGGCTCGTCAGCCTTCACGGCCCTTTCGCCTCACCTCCACCCGGAGCCCGTCGATGGCCACCACCTCCACCTCCTCGCCTTTCTTAATCTCCCCCTCGACCGACCTGGCCTGCCAGTACTCGTCGCCGATTTTCACCGTGCCCGAGGGCCTCAGCGCCTCGGTTACCTCGCCGGTGGCCCCGAACATCCCCTCGGCGCCGGTAATCTTGCGCCGCCGCAGGGAGGGCACCAGCGCCCGGTGGACGACGAAGGCGAAGGCGCCGACCACCAGGCCGATGGCGACCATGGCCGGGACGGGGATTGCCACGTCGAAGACCCAGAGGAGAACGAAGACCAGCGCCAGCGCCGCCACCTCGTCGAGGAGGGCGAAGGCGACGATGAGCCAGACCTTGAGGGTGGACGGTGGCCGCGGCGGCTTCATGAGGCCAGCTTCTTGAGCTTGGTGAGCGCCGCCGCGATCCTTTTAAGACAGCGCTCCCGGCCCAGTACCGCCATCGTCGC
>DAOUEH010000208.1:0-5448 GCA_034430635.1 Dehalococcoidales bacterium
GGCGGCGGTCATCGAGCGCCTTATCCGCAGCGGCCTGGACTTCGCCCGCCTCAACCTGGCCCACGGCACGCCAGCGGAGCACCGTCAGTACGCCGCCACCGTCCGGCGCGTCAGCCGCCGCCTTAAAGTGCCCGTCTCCATCATCACGGATATACCGGGCCCCAAGTACCGCATCGGCCGCCTCAAGGGCGGCCAGGCCGTCCTCAAGAAAGGCGCCCGGGTAACCCTGACCACCCGCGATATCGAGGGCGACGCGGCGCTGCTGCCGGTGGATTTACCCAACCTGCCCGAGGACGTCAAGCCGGGCGATACCGTCCTCCTCGACGACGGGGCCATGCAGCTCCGCGTGCTCGCCGAGGCGGGCCGCGACATCACCTGCCGGGTGACGGTGGGCGGCACCGTTACCGAGAGGCGCGGTCTGGTGGTGCCGGGCATGCAGGGCTCGGCGCCGTTTATTACCGAGGCCCTGCGCGCCCACATCCACTTCGCCGCGACGCTCCAGCCGGACTATCTGGCCGTCTCCTTCGTGAGTAATGCCGCCGATATCGAAGGCGTGCGGGAGATATTACGCCAGCAAGATACCGCTATCCCCGTCATCGCCAAGATAGAGCGGGTGCAGGCGGTGAGGAACTTCGACGCTATTCTCGCCGCCAGCGACGGCATCATGGTGGCGCGGGGCGACCTGGGCGTGGACATCCCCCTGGAGAGGGTGCCCCTGATACAGAAAGAGATAATCGCCAAGTGCAACCGCGCCGGCAAGCCCGTCATCACGGCCACGCAGATGCTGGAATCGATGGTCAACGCCGCCCGTCCCACCCGCGCCGAGGTTACCGACGTGGCCAACGCCATCTTCGACGGTACGGACGCCACCATGCTCTCGGCGGAGACGTCCATCGGCAAGTACCCCGTGGCTTCCGTGAAGACGATGGCGAAAATCGCCCGCGAGACGGAAAAGAAGCTCCCCTACGACCGCCTCCTTACCGAGCGGAGCGAGTGGATCTCGCGGGAGACCGACGAGCTCATCAGCTACAGCGCCTGCCATACCGCCGCCAGACTAAAGGCGGCGGCCATCGTGGCCTTTACCCACTCCGGCTCCACGGCGCGGCGCGTCTCCAAGTACCGGCCGCGGGTGCCCATCCTGGCCATCACCCCGGACGAGGCCGTCTCCGGGCGGCTGCGGCTCCACTGGGGTGTCTACCCGTTCTCCACGGGGGAGACCGCCTCTCTGCGGGAGCTCTTCGCCTCCGGGGCCGCTCTCACCCGCGAGCTGGGGATTACCCGCCCCGGCGACCTGATTGTCATCACCGGGGGCGTGCCCATCGGCATCACCGGCTCGACCAATTTGCTCAAAGTAGAAGAAATCAGCGAGGTGCCCGTTTCATGAAATCTCTCAACGTCCTCATGGTCAACTTTGTCTTCGATAAGGCCATGCCGCGGCCCGGCGGCGATATTGTAAAGCGGATTGCCGCCGTCAGCCCGGCCATCCGGGTGAAGGAAATGACCATTATCCCCGGTAATCCCCCGCAGGAGGCCCCGGCGGGGAAGGAGACGGTCGATGAGCTCCTGGCCTGGGCCGAGGTGATGTACGGCTTCATCCCCCCCGGCGATATCACCAGCCGCGCCCCGAACCTGAAGTGGTTCCAGACGATGTCCGCCGGCGTCGACCGGCACCTGGACACCCAAATCTGGAACGGCCCGGTAACCATCACCGGCGTCTCCGGCATCCACGCCACCCCCATCGGCGAGTTCGTCACGGGACTGATGCTCATGTTCGCCAAGAAGTCCAACCTGAGTTTCTACCAGCAGGTCAGGCACGAGTGGCGGCGCTTTTCGCCGGCGGTGCTGCGCGGCAAGACTGTGGGCATCGTGGGGCTGGGCAATATCGGGCGGGAAGTGGCCCGACTGGCCCGTGCCTTCGGCATGAAGGTCGTCGCCACCCGCCGCTCGGCCAAGAAGCCGGGGCACGCCCGCCACGTGGACACGCTGCTCCCGGTCGCCCAGCTCAAGATGCTGCTCAAGGAGAGCGACTACGTGGTCGTCGCCACGCCGCTCACCCCGGACACGCGCCACCTCATCGGCCGGGCGGAGCTGGCCGCCATGAAGCCCACCGGCGTGATTATCAACATCGCCCGCGGCGGCGTCATCGACCCGGCGGCCCTTATCGACGCCCTGCAGAAGGGACGCATCGCCGGGGCCGGCCTGGACGTCACCTCCCCCGAGCCCCTCCCCCCGGATAGCCCCCTCTGGGACATGGAGAACGTCATCCTCAGCCCCCATATCTCCGGCGGCATGGAGGACTACATCGGGCAGGCCACCACCCTCTTCTGCGAAAACCTCCGCCGCTACCTGGAGGGCGGCAAGCTCATCAACATCATCGACAAGCAAAAGGGCTACTAGGCCGTTACCCGCCGCAACGGCCACCCTGGATATAGGGGAAAACCCTTACCTTAAATGGTGGTTTTTCTCCTACCGCGCCGGGGGGCTTTGTATTAAATTTGATATACGGATATGACGAAACGAGCCCTCTTCATCAGCAGCATCAACGCCTACCCGGTCATCCCGGAGTATCTGGCCGCGGAAGGCTACCGGGTGGACGCCTCCGGCGACCTGGAGACCGGCCTGCGCCTCCTGGCCGGGCCGCCCTACGATATCATCATCGTCCGGGACGAGGCCGGGGCGGAGAGCTGGCGGGTCTGCCAGCGGATTCGGGCGCTGACGACGGCCCCGCTCATCGTCATCAACAACCGTGCCTCCACCGAGACCTGCGTGCGGGCCATCGATGCCGGCGCGGACTTTTTCATGCGCAAACCCTTCGGGGCCTCCGAGCTGCTGGCCAGGGTGCGCTGTCTGCTCCAGCGCAACTCGCCCTACCAGCCGGCCCTCACCGCCTCCCTCGCCGGCTAATTCGCCCGTCCTTCCCACCCTTGCGTAATTTACGCCCATCTGCTATTTTGGAGTTACGCATACCTTTTTTCCAGTATTCAAAGCCTTGCGGAGCGAGATTCTTCGTCGCCAGGCTCCTCAGAATGACATTTCAGGCAAAGCCGGTATTCAAATTGGATGACAGGTTGATTATTACCCGGCTGGTGGTTGGCTCGCTATCGGCCAACTGCTATATAGTCGGCTCCGGGGAATCGGGGGAGGGCCTGGTCATCGACCCCGGCGGCAATGCCGCCACCATAAAAAAGGCCATCGCCGATTCCGGCCTGGCCATCCGGACCATCGTCCTCTCCCACGGCCACTCCGACCACATCGCCGCCCTCTACGACATCCAGGAGGCCACCGGGGCCGAGGCGGCCATCCACATCGAGGACGCCGATTTCCTGGAAGGGCGCGGGGCCTACAGCTCGCAGTTCGGCATCTCCTATCCCACCCCCCGCCCCCCCGACCACCTCCTCCGCGAAGGCGATGAAATAGCCGTCGGCGATACCAGCTTCACCGTGCTGCACACCCCCGGCCATACCCCCGGCAGCATCTGCCTGCTTACCGAGGGCCGGGTCTTTACCGGGGACACCCTCTTCCGCCGCGGCATCGGCACCACCCTCATGCCGGGCAGCTCCCGCCGCCAGCTGCTGGAGAGTATACGGCAGCGGCTGATGACCCTGCCCGACAGCACCATCGTCCACCCCGGTCACGGCCGCGAGACCACCATCGGCGCCGAGCGCCGCGATAACCCCTACGTGCGCGGCGACTGGTAATCCCCACCCCTCTTTATAGCTCCCCACCCCGTTTCTCCGCCTGTCCGGCGGATTTTTCTTTTTTGTTCAGTTTTTGTTCAGTTTTTTCCTCTAATTTTCAGCCCCCTGTAAGCCCCACCCCCATATACTCCAAACGTAACAAACACCGCAAACACCAATAATGGCGGGCGGTGCGGTTGCAGGAAATACCGGTAAAGCTAAAAGCACCGGAGGGGAGGCCAGCTTGCAGAACGGTTCCGAGTCCTGGGCCCCGGAATATACATCGGTCGGCTTCGTTGCCAAGCGGTGCGGCGTCAGCAATACCACCGTACTCCGCTGGATAGGCGCCGGCGAGCTTCCGGCCTTCCGCCTCCCCGGCGGTCACTACCGGATAGAGCGAAACGATTTATCCGGCTTCCTAGCCAGATTTCATATGCCGTTAATCAACGCCCAGACCACAGATAGCCCGCCAAAAGTGCCGAAAGAAGGCATAAAAGGGCCGAAAAGGAAGGCGTAATTAAAATATTAAGAATAAAGTTACATTAAAAAACATATAAAAATACAATAATACACAGGAGGAAAACAACAATGAAGAGGTTAAAGAAGGAGCTAAAAGGGAGGAATAGGGGCTTTACGCTGGTAGAGCTGCTTATCGTCGTCGCCATCCTGGGCGTACTGGCCGCTATCGTCCTGCCCAATGTCACCGGTCTCACCGACGAGGGTCAGGTCGAAGCCGCCAAGGCCGAGCTGGTTACCGTCCAGACGGCCATGGACATCATGATGGCCAAGGCCAACCTGACAGCGGTCATCCCCGTGACGGTAGCCACGTCCACCATGTCGGCCTTCCCCACCGTTAATCCCCTCTACCCGGATTACCTGAGGACAGCTACCACCAAGGGCACCTACACCTGCCTTAACACGGGCCTGGTCGCCCAGACAACCACCGGCTACGAATAGCCGCCGTAGAACAGTATAAAGATTGAAAAATCGATTTACGGCAGCGGACGGGGAAACCGGGGCAAGGGAAAAGACCCCCACCCCGTCGGCTGCCAGGAGAAATCAGATGACCGCCAAAATAACGGATAAACTTAATTTAATAAAGCGGGCCCTGCGGCCCTTCTGGGCCGGCATGCTCTGGCTGACCCAGCCGGCGGCCGCGGTGGTGGCGCAGCAGCAGCGGCGCGTGCGGATACTGGCGGCCTTCCTGCTGCTGATGTCCCTGAACACCCTGTCTGGCGCCATGGCGATAGTCGACCCGACGGGACACGCCCGGCCGGTCATGCTGACAGCCTCCGCTATTTTTCTGGTCAGCTATATCATCAGCCGCACCCGGTACTATAAGGTTGCCATCGTGGTGGGGTTGATTGTCCCGGCCATACCATCGCTGGCACTGGCGCTTTACGGCCCTCCCGGGATGGACCCCCTGGCGGAGTTGATGTGGCTGGCCGTGCCCGTGATCATTTCCGGCCTGCTGCTATCATTACGCAACGTAGTCATCGTGTCCGCAGGATATGTTCTCTTTATCGTCGTCCTCCAGCGCCTCGGCTACCTGGAAATAGAAGTTGTCATCCCCCTGCTTGCCTATCTCGCCTCGATAAGCCTGCTTGTCCTCGCCATCGCCGCCGTCCGCCGCCACGACCAGGGCGAAATCGAGACACAGCTGACGAAGCTCCAGCAGGCGGAGAAGGCGCGGCGCGAGTCCGAGGATAAATTTACCCGGGCCTTCCGCTCCAGCCCGCAGCAGATTACCATTACCAGCATCAAGGACGGC
>DAOUEH010000209.1:0-2121 GCA_034430635.1 Dehalococcoidales bacterium
GCTAACATTGAACGCTACATGATGGCCCGGCCCTGCCCCGTCTGCGGGGGTAAGCGCTTGAAGCCGGAGTCTCTGGCGGTGACCATCGGCGCTAAGAACATCGTCGAGGTCAGCGCCATGTCGGTCAGCCAGGCGATGGACTGGGTGGCCGCCATCAGCGGCGACGGTAAAAAGGCGGTGCTCAACAAGCGGGAGAAGCTCATCGCCCATCAGATTATCAAGGAGATTCAGTCCCGCCTCGGTTTCCTCAAGGATGTCGGCCTGGACTACCTCACCCTCGACCGCTCCTCGGCGACGCTGGCCGGCGGCGAGGCCCAGCGCATCCGGCTGGCCACCCAGATTGGCAGTGGGCTGATGGGGGTGCTCTATATCTGCGACGAACCGACCATTGGCCTTCACCCCGCCGATGACTTCCGCCTGATTGAGACCCTGAAACGACTGAGAGACCTGGGCAACACCATACTGGTGGTGGAGCACGACGAGGCCATGATGAGGGCGGCCGACTATATCATTGATATGGGGCTGGGGGCGGGTGAGCACGGCGGCTGGATTGTGGCCACCGGCACCATAGACGATATTATGAATTGTGCCGAGTCCAAGACCGGCCAGTACCTGAGCGGCGCCAAGAAGATCCCCCTCCCCTCCCAGCGCCGCCCCGGCAACGGGGAAGAGCTAATAATTAAAGGGGCGCGGGAGAACAACCTCAAAAATATCGAGGTCCACATCCCGCTGGGCAAGTTCGTCGGCGTCACCGGCGTCTCCGGCTCGGGCAAGAGCACCCTTATTGACGATATTTTATATAAGAGGCTGGCCCAGCTCTTCTACCGTTCGCGGGAGAGGGCGGGCGACTGTGACGATATTACCGGAATCGAGCACATTGATAAAGTGGTCAATATCGACCAGTCCCCCATCGGGCGCACCCCCCGCAGCAACCCGGCCACCTATACCGGCACCTTCACCCCCATCCGCGAGCTCTTCGCCACCGTCCCCGAGGCCAGGATGAGGGGCTACAAGCCGGGGCGGTTCTCCTTTAACGTCAAGGGGGGGCGCTGCGAGGCCTGCCGCGGGGAGGGCTTCATCCAGATTGAGATGCAGTTCCTGCCCGACGTCACCGTACCCTGCGAGGTCTGCCAGGGGAAGCGCTATAACCGCGAGGCGCTGGAGATTCGTTTCAAGGGCAAGAACATCGCCGAGGTGCTGGACATGACCGTGGAGCAGGCTTTTGTCTTCTTTGACCACTTCCCCAGGGTCAAGAACAAGCTGGAGACGCTGCGGGACGTGGGGCTGGGCTATATCCGCCTCGGCCAGCCGGCGCCGACACTATCCGGCGGCGAGGCGCAGCGGGTGAAGCTGGCCACCGAGCTATCCAAGCGCTCCACGGGCAGGACGCTCTATATCCTCGACGAGCCGACCACCGGCCTCGCCTTCGACGACGTGGCCGCCCTGCTGCGGGTGCTGCAGCGCCTGGTTGACGCTGGCAATACGGTGGTGGTCATTGAGCATCACCTGGACGTAATCAAGAACGCCGACCATGTCATTGACCTGGGGCCGGGGGCGGGTGACCGGGGGGGCTATATCGTCGCCACCGGCACGCCTGAGGAGATTGCCAGGGTTAAGTCCTCGGCCACCGGCCAGTACCTGAGCCGGGTGTTGCCTAAGGACAAGGATATGGAGTATGCTTTGACCGGTAAACCCCCGGCACTAAAGGAGGCGAGGTGACCCGAGAGGAAGCACTGGACTCAATCAGGGCCAATATTGAGAACAAGAACACCATCAAGCACATGCTGGCCACCGAGGCGATTATGCGGGCTTTAGCCCGGCGCTTCGGCGAGGACGAGGATGAGTGGGGGCTTACCGGGCTGGTGCACGATATTGACATGGAGCTTACCGAGGGTGACATGAGCACCCACAGCAAGCTGGGGGCTGACCTGGCCCGGGAGCTGGGCGCCAGCGAGGCGATGGCCCACGCCATCCTCTGCCATAATCAGGCCCACGGCATTCCCCGCGATAGCCGGCTGGATAAGGCCCTCTTTTGCGCCGACCCGCTGACCGGACTTATTGTGGCCGCCGCCCTGGTGCGCCCCGATAAAAAGCTGGCCGGGGTCGAGGCGAAGTCGGTGA
>DAOUEH010000210.1:0-2567 GCA_034430635.1 Dehalococcoidales bacterium
TCCGGCGCCTGCCCCACGGCGGCGATGACGGTATCTGCCTTAATGGTGAACTCGGAGCCGGCGATGGGGATAGGCCGCCGCCGGCCGCTCTCGTCCGGCTCGCCCAGCTCCATGCGGATGCACTGCAGGCCGGTCACGCGCCAGTTATCGCTGGCGACGCGCGTGGGGCTTACCAGGAAATCAATCTTGACGCCCTCGGCGACGGCCTCCTCGTACTCCACGTCGGAGACGGGCATCTCGTCGCGGGAGCGTCGGTAGCAGATGACGGCCTCGGCCGCTCCCAGCCGCAGGGCGGTACGGGCGGCGTCCAGGGCCACGTTGCCGCCGCCGATGACGGCTACCTTTTCACCCACCTTTACCTCCCGCCCCAGCCGGACGTCCCGCAGGAACCGCAGACCGTAGTAAAGCCCGGCGATGTCCTCCACCTCCCCCGGTATGCCCAGGCGCTGGCTGCGCTGGGCCCCGGCCCCGATGAAGACGGCGGCGTAGCCCTGCTCCTTGAGGTCTTCCACGGTGAAATTGGCGTTGATGGGGGTGTTGTACTTAATCTCCACCCCGCGTTTGACTATATAATCAACGTCCTGCTGGATGGCCGCCCGCGGCAGGCGGAACTCCGGTATGGCCACCGAGAGCATTCCCCCGCCCACGGGCAGGGCCTCGTAGACGGTGACGCCGTAGCCCCCCTGCGCCAGGAAGTAGGCGCAGGCCAGGCCGGTAGGCCCGGCCCCCACCACGGCCACCTTCTCTTTCTGCGTCCGCGGGAAGGGCTCGATGGGGGCAATCTCGGCGCCGTGCTCGGCGTACCAGTCGGCGGCGAATCGCTTCAGCGTGCGGATGGCCACCGGGTCGTCCAGCTCGCCGCGGCGGCAGCGCCCCTCGCAGGGGTGGTGGCAGATACGCCCGCAGACGGCGGCGAAGGGGTTGCGCTCCCGCACGGTGGCGATGGCCTCGGCGTACTCGCCATCGGCGATATGGGCGACGTACTTGGGGATGTTGATGCCCGCCGGGCAGGTATGCTGGCAGGGCGATATCATCAGGGCCTCGCAGACCGCTGCCGGGCACTTCTTCTCCCGGATGTGTGCCTCGTACTCGTCGCGGAAGTATTTTATCGTTGAAATGACCGGGTTGGGGGCCGTCTTGCCCAGGCTGCACAGCGAGCAGTCCTTGACCGTCTGGGCGATGGAGAGCAGCGTATCTATGTCCTCGTCGCGCCCCCGGCCCTCGGTGATGCGGGTGAGTATCTCCAGCATCTGGCGCGTGCCCAGCCGGCACGGCGAGCACTTGCCGCAGGACTCGCTCTGGGTGAAGCTGAGGAAGAACCGCGCCACCTCCACCATGCAGGTGGCCTCGTCCATGACGACCATGCCGCCGGAGCCCACAATCGAGCCCAGGGCCGCCAGCTCCTCGTAGCCGATGGAGGTATCGATGAAGCGAGCCGGGATGCAGCCCCCGGAGGGGCCGCCGGTCTGCACCGCCTTGAGCTGCCGCCCGCGCGGTACGCCCCCGCCGATGTCGTAGATGATGCGGGAGAGGGGGGTGCCCATGGGCACCTCCACCAGGCCGCTGTTGGCAATCTTGCCGGTGAGGGCGAAGACGGTGGTGCCCCGGCTCCGCTCGGTGCCGATGCCGGCGTACCAGGCGGCGCCTTTCTCTAAAATGACGGGGATGGTGGCCAGGGTCTTGACGTTGTTGATAATGGTCGGCTGGCCGTCGAGGCCGGACTGCGGCGGGAAGGGGGGGCGCGGTCGCGGCATGCCCCGCTTGCTTTCGATGGAGGCGATGAGGGCCGTCTCCTCGCCGCAGACGAAGGCCCCGGCCCCCTCCATGATGTGTACGTTGAAAGTAAAATCAGACCCCAGGATATTTTTACCCAGGTAGCCGCCCTCCTCGGCCCGGGCCAGGGCGGTGTGCAGGTGCTTTACGGCCAGGGGGTATTCGGCGCGGACGTAGATATAGCCCTCGCTGGCGCCGATGGCGTAGGCGGCGATGGCCAGACCCTCGAGGACGGCGTGGGGGTCGGCCTCCAGGATAGAGCGATCCATGAAGGCCCCGGGGTCGCCCTCGTCGGCGTTGCAGATGGCGTATTTCTGGGTGCCGGGGTTGTTGCGGGCGGTCTCCCACTTGACGCCGGTGGGGAAGCCCGCCCCGCCCCGACCGCGCAGGCCGGAGCCCTTGACCTCGGCGATGACGGCCTCCGGCGTCATCTCGAAGATGGCCTTGCGCAGCGACTGGTAGCCGCCCCGGCCCAGGTAGTCGTCCAGCTTTTCGGGGTCGATGTGGCCGCAGTTGCGCAGGATGATGCGCTCCTGAGCCTGGTAAAATTTAATATCGGCGTAGCGGGGGATGGCCTGGCCGGAGACGGGGTCGGTGTAGAGCAGCCGCTCCACCAGCTTGTTTTCCTTGAGGTGGCTCCGCACAATCTCCGGGACGTCATCCTCCGTCACCTGGCAGTAGAGGATGTCCTCCGGCTCGACGAGCACGGTGGGGCCGCGCTGGCAGAAGCCGTGGCAGCCGGTGGCCTTGACGGTAACATCAAGTTTTTGCCTGGCGAGCTCATCTTCCAGGCG